>DASQYT010000195.1:0-3305 GCA_035639075.1 Candidatus Elarobacter sp. | reverse complement strand
CGGCCCGGGCAGCGCTGTCACGAGCCGGGGCGTTTTTACCTCTAATGTCGTTGGCATTTCTTTCCTCCAGTGAAGAAACAAAGGTTGAGGTGAATCAAGAACTTCGGGCAAGCGCAGGCCTCCAGACGGATTTGTACATCGTGACCTGCAGGAGAAAGAAAACTTAGACTAAGTCTACGCCATAGAGTTCTGGCCGCTGGGCGGCCGGCGGGAGGAACCCCGGGACATACGAAGGGCGAATCTGAAGGTTAAGGCTCACTTGCGTTTCCAGCGGACGCTGCCATCTTTGGCGTCCTCAATAAGTATACCACGATCCGCGAGTTCTTTGCGGATGCGGTCGGCGGTGGCGAAATCCCGCCTTTTCTTTGCGGCGTTGCGCTCCGCGACAAGCCGGTCGACTTCTGCATCCTCCGGTCCGCTCTCCGGGCCGCCGTATCCGAGCGCACGAAGCTTTTCGCTGTCATTGTCTTCCACGACGGCGAAGACTCTGTCGAATGTGGCGAGAAACTCCAGGACCGCCGGAACGTCACCCTGCCGGAATTCGCCCTTATCGATAGCGATATTCGCTTCGCGTACCAGGTCGAACACGGCCGCAAGTGCACGCGCCGTATTCAAGTCGTCTGAAAGTCCGGCGTCAAACTCTTCCGCGGCCTTTACAATGCGCGCAGCCATTCCGTCTCGCTTGCCATTGGGAAATTTTGCGCGCCTCAGTCTGTCGGCGAAATTCCGCAGCCGTTCCACAGAGCTGGCTGCCTGCTGCAGGCCATCGAAAGTGAAATTGAGTTGCTTGCGGTAAGGAACGCCGGCCAAGACAAACCGCAAAGCCGAAGGCTTGTAACCCTTCGCGAACAAATCGCGCAGCGTGAAGAAATTCCCCGCCGACTTGGACATCTTCTCGCCTTCGACAAGCAAATGTTCGGCATGCAACCAGTAGCGCACGAACGGCTTACCGGTCGCGCCTTCGCTTTGCGCAATTTCGTTTTCATGATGCGGAAATGCCAGGTCGATTCCGCCAGTGTGAATATCCAGAGTCTCACCGAGATATTTCATGGCCATTGCGGAACACTCAATGTGCCAGCCGGGACGTCCGCGGCCGATCGGCGTCTCCCAGAAATGTTCTCCCGGCTTCGGTGCTTTCCACAGCGCAAAATCCCGCGCGCTCTCCTTCTCGTAGCGATCGTTATCGACACGCGCTCCTGCCTGGATGCCGGTCAAATCGATCTTCGAGAGTCTTCCGTATTGAGGGAATTTCGCGATGCGGTAATAGATTGATCCGTCGCCGGGGTACGTGTATGACTTTTCCTGCAGCCGCTGGATTAACTTTACCATCTCATCAATATGGTCCGTGGCGCGAATCCAGTGCTCGGGCGCTTCGATGCTGAGCGCTTTGCAATCGTCGAAAAAAGCCTGCACGAATTTCGCGGTGTAATCGCGGATACCCACGCCGGCGGCAGCGGCATTGGCGATGATGCGGTCGTCCACATCAGTCAAGTTCATCACGTGGTTCAGCTTGAATCCGCGCAGCTTCAGAAACCGCCGCAAAATATCTTGAAAGACGAAGGTGCGGTAATTCCCGATGTGCGCGTAGTCGTAGACCGTCGGCCCGCACGTGTACATGCGCACTTCGCCCGCTTTTTGCGGAACGAAATTCTCAATTTTCCCGCTCAGTGTGTTGTGCAGCTGAATATCGGCCATGGGCTGTAAATGGTCTCTTTCCGCATACGAATAAGCGTTCGATTGTAGCCGAGGCGTTTGAAGCGTAGCAATGTCGAAGCGGCGCGATGTTGCGCGGAGGGGACTCAATGAGACTTGTTTAGTCCTAATTGACGTTGGCCGCTCCCGCGGTTAAAGTCCTCTTTCTCTTACGTGAAGGAGTTATCGATGAATCGTTTTTTTTCGGCTGGCGCTCTGCCTGTTCTCATGGCCATCGCCTTGCCAATACTTGCTCAGGAGCCGCCCAAGAGCGCAGGGCCAAAGTTGCTAACGCCCGAAGCCTCCCTGAACCTGCGGAACATTTCTGACCTGCAATTCTCTCCGGACGGCAGCCGGCTTGCGTTTGTAGTCACAGAACCGGCGAAGGGAGAGCGCCGTGCGCACCACATTTGGATTTATGAGAAACAGTCCGGCGCGATCCGGGAGTTCACCTTTTCCGCCAAGTCCGAATTCTTGCCGCGCTGGTCGCCTGACGGAAAACAACTCGCTTTTCTTTCCGACCGCGACGAACAGCAGCAGGTCTACGCGATGCGTGGGGACGGCGGCGAAGCCAGCGCCCTTACCAAAGGGAAGCGCGGCGTGAAGAATTTTGCGTGGTCACCCGACGGCAAGCAGATCGCCTTCCTTTCCCCCGACTCAAAGACCGAAGCGGAGGAAAAGAAGGAAAAAGACAAAGACGACGCGCGTGTCGTGGACAAAGAAGACAAACATGGCCGGCTCTGGCTGCTCACTCTCGACACCGGAGAAGCAAAAGCACTTACCGAACCTAAATGGGATATCCGCGAAGTTGTGTGGTATCCCTCTGGAACTAGCCTGATCCTTAGCGCCACGGATCACCCTGAGTCGGACCAGAACACCGAGCGCATTTTTTCCTTTCGCCTCTCGGATACTTCCACTGGCGACCGCAAAGCGGCCGAACCTATGACTCAAGCACTCGCTCCTCGCGGCCCCTTCGGCAATATCCGCATCGCGGCGGATGGCAAAAGGATGGCATTTGTCGGTTGCCGCGAAGACGGCCCCTCGCCGCACGACCTAATCCTCGCTCGGCCTGGCGAAAAAGCCACTCAGAATCTCAGCGGCGCCAGTGTGGACCGGCCGGTCTTTGACTTTCGCTGGACCAGGGACGGCAGTCTGCTCGCTCTTGCGGAAGATGGCTTCCATACAAAATTCATCGCTTTCAGTGCGGAAGGCGCTCTCAAAGATGCCCCTGCGATGCCTGCCAATCCAAACGCTTTCAGCGTTTCCGAAACCGGCGAAGTTGCTTTTGCGGGGCAGACTGCGACGACTCCCCAAGAATTATGGCTTTGGGACCAAAAGGGCGCGCCCAAGCAAATCTCTCACCTGAACGATTCCTGGAAGCAATACACGCTCAGCGCCCTAGAATTCTATAAATACAAATCCTTCGACGGCCAGGAAATCGAAGCGGCGCTCTTGAAACCACCTGGCTCTGGCGGCAAATCCAAGCTGCCGCTCATCACCCTGATTCATGGCGGGCCTACGGGCGCATGGCAGGACTCCATCGAAACCTGGGGACAGCTCCTTGCGGCACGCGGTTACGCCGTTTTTTATCCGAATATTCGAGGATCGAGCGG
>DASQYT010000194.1:0-5217 GCA_035639075.1 Candidatus Elarobacter sp. | reverse complement strand
AAGAGTTCCTGAGGAGCGTCTCGAATGTCTGGCGAAGAAATCTTCCATCTATCAGTAAGCGAACTTGCGAAACGCATTGAAGCGAAGAAGCTCTCGCCCGTCGAACTGACACAAATCTACCTCGATCGCAGCCAAAAGCTCGGGCCGCGCTACAATGCTTACGCTCTTTTGACCCCGGAGATTGCTCTCGAACAAGCGAAGGCAGCGGAAAAGGAAATCGGGCGCGGGCACTATCGCGGCCCGCTGCACGGAATTCCTTACGCCGCAAAAGACTTGCTCGCAGTCAAAGGACTTCCAACGACATGGGGCGCCAAGCCTTATGCGAACCAGGTATTCGATTACAACGCGACCGTGATCGATCATCTGCGCGGCGTGGGCGCGGTGATGCTCGGAAAAGCCTCGATGATCGAACTCGCCGGCGGAATGGGCTATCGCTTCGCCTCTGCATCCTTGCAGGGTGAAGCAAAGAACCCCTGGGATACCACTTGCTGGACTTGCGGCTCTTCTTCCGGATCCGGCGCGATCGTCTCTGCGGGTCTGGCGGCTTTTGCCATCGGCACGGAAACGTGGGGCTCCATCATCTGTCCCTCAGCCTTTTGCGGAGTGACCGGTCTCCGGCCAACTTACGGCCGCGTCAGCAGGTACGGCGCGATGGCGCTCGCCCCTTCGATGGACAAGATCGGACCGATGGCGCGGAGCGCCGAGGACTGTGCGCGCATCTTCGCCGCGATCGCGGGCCATGACCCGAAAGATCGGGGTACCGTGCCAATCGATAAGGGTGCATTCACGTATTCGCCATCCATGGAATTGCATGCGCGCCCTTTGAAAGTCGGCTGGCTCACCAACGCGTGGAAATCGCTTGCCCCGGGCGTTGCCAAGCCCATTGATGCCGCCAACAGAATCCTCAAGAAATATTTTTCGAGCGTGAAGGATGTGGCCTTGCCTGTTGGCCCCTGGGAGGACGCGGGCAATATCATCGTTGGCGTCGAGAGCGCCGTTTCTTTCCGCACGCTGATCCGCTCGGGACGCGTCAGCGAATTAACCGATCCACTGGGGCAAATTGCGGGCTATGTGAACGAGCAATACTCCGCTGCCGATTACTTACAGGCCCTTAAAGTGAGGGAAATCATCCAGAAGAAAATGGATTCCATGTTTGATACATTTGACGTCCTCGCTGCAGCATCCCAGCCGGTTCCGGCGACGCCGCTGACCATGAATCTAGAAACAGATCTGGCTTTTCCCGATCCTCTCGGCGGCATCGGCAATATTTGCGGGCTTCCAGCAATGTCCGTTCCTTGTGGATTCACGGACAAAAATCTCCCTGTCGGGTTGCAATTCGTAGGCAGAGCCGGTGACGATTACGCGGTAATTCAGGCCGGGCGAACCTTCCAACTGCACACTGAGTGGCATAAGAGACATCCAAAGATTCACTAGCAACCTGCGACTTCAGGTAAGCTTCAGAATTTCATGAACCGCACGAAGAAAATCCCCACGGGCATCCCGAGGAGGCAATCCTGTTATGCACGATACTTGGAAAGACATGTTCGTCATCGGACTTCCCCTGGCGGAGAAGATCCTTCGCCCAATTTTCATCTACGCGTTTTTGGTAATTAGCCTCCGGCTCTCCGGCAAACGCGAACTCGTCCAGCTCAACCCGTTTGACCTGGTCGTCCTGCTGACTCTGTCGAACACCGTGCAGAACGCCATCATCGGCGAGGATAACAGCGTCTTGGGAGGAATCATCGGCGCTACTTCCCTGCTCGTCACCAACTATCTGGTCGTTCGCTTCCTCTACGACCATCGCAAGCTGGATCAGTTGGTTGAAGGCAGGGCTGACGTTTTGGTGGAAGGCGGCAAGGTGCGCATGCGGAATTTGAAAAGAGAGCTGATTACCGTGCCGCAGCTCGGAGCGGCCGCGCGAAAGCAAGGCTTCGATTCACTTTCCGAAGTCGAACAGTGCGTGCTGGAGCCCGGCGGGACGCTTACGTTTCTCGCCAAGAAACCCGCCGTCGAAGACGTGCGCCACCAGGAATTGCTCGGCAAGCTGGAACGCCTGGCACAGGAAATCGCTCTATTGAGAGGCTCGCAGCCGCCGACGCGCGCTTAACTTAATACAGAGAGAAACCTGTCGCGGCCAAGGTGATGCCCGCGGCACCGATGAGCACGCCAACAAGCCAAAATCCCTTTCGTTTCGTCAGCAGCGTGATCGAGCAGATGACCAGCCCTATCTCCAGAAGTGCCTCTCCGCCATCGAACCGATCCGCTTGTCGTACCGTCAAATCACGCTCGTCTTCCAAATTCTTCGCTTCTTTGCTGACATCCACTTTGTCCGCTCCATAGTGTTCGACTTCATTGGCGTACTTTTCTTTCAGCCCTTCTCCCAACTCCTTGTTCAACGGTGCGACAAGCTTGACCACGTCGGAAAACCCCTGAGCTTCGTGAAGGCGGACGCTCTTCGCCTGATACTGGGCCCAGCGGCTGGCCGCTTCTGTCTCGAGGCGCAGCCCTTCCGTGTGCGCCCGGTGACCAAGCAAGGACACGCCGCCACAAATACCGCCATAATCGAAATCGTAAGCGAGACGGGGAGGACCAACGGATGATCCTCATGCAGGTGATAACTCTCCGGCAGTTCGATGCCCTCGCTCATTCCTCAACTCTCCTTTTTCGCCATTAGTCCGCAGATTCGGAAGAAATCACCTGAAACGCTTCGTGAGCCGCCGCCAATGTTCGGTCTATATCTTGAGGCGTGTGCACTGCCGAAACAAATGCAGCCTCAAACTGCGACGGCGCCAAAAATATTCCTCGGTCGAGCATCTCTCGAAAAAACCTGGCGTATCGCTTGGTGTCGGAGCGCTTGGCATCCACGTAATTTCTCACCGGCCCCAATGTGAAAAATACGGTAGCGAGCGAGCCGATAGCATTGACTTCCCCAGGAATCCCCGCATCCGCCAGTCCCGCGCGGAAACCAACTGCCAGACGCTGCGCCATTTGTGTTATCTCGTCGTACAACCCTGGTTTCGTAAGTTGTTTGAGCGCCGCGATACCGGCGCTCATCGCCAATGGATTCCCCGCCAGCGTTCCCGCCTGATACACTGGGCCGAGCGGAGCCACTTGGTCCATCAATTCAGCGCGCCCGCCATACGCCGCCACGGGAACACCGCCTCCGATAATTTTCCCGAGCACCGTAAGATCTGCTTCAACACCGAAATTGTCTTGCACGGAGCCGTTGCGAAGACGAAATCCAGTGATCACTTCATCGACGAGAAGTAGAGCGCCGTTCTTTTTGCAAATTTCATGCAAGCCCTTAAAGAAAGCTGTCTCTGGCAGCACAACTCCCATGTTCGCTGCAATCGGTTCGACGATGACCGCAGCAATCTTGCCTTTGTGTTGGGAAAATACGCGTTCAACCGCGCCAAGATTGTTATACGGCACGTTTAACGTCAACGCAGCCAGCGGCGCAGGCACTCCAGGGCACTCCGCAATTCCAAGTGTCGCAAGGCCCGAACCTGCCTGTGACAGGAAACTGTCCGCGTGCCCGTGATAGCAGCCCTCGAATTTAACGATGAAGTCCCGCTTCGTCACCCCACGCGCCAGCCGCACTGCACTCATCGTTGCTTCCGTGCCACTTGAGACAAAGCGAATCTTTTCAATAAATGGAATCGCGCGCGTAATCAGCGTGGCCAGCTCCAGTTCGAGCTCGGTCGTCACGCCGAAGCTCGTGCCGCGTCGCGCCTGCTCGGCAATCGCTGCGCTAATCGCCGGATTCGCATGTCCCAGGATCATCGCGCCCCAGGAGCACACGTAATCGAGCAGCTGATTCCCGTCCGCGTCATAGAGGTATTGCCCACTACCACGCTCGATAACCAGCGGCTCGCCGCCTACGGACTTGAACGCCCGCACGGGACTGTTCACGCCGCCGACCAATACCTTCTCGGCGCGTTCGAAAATCTCACGCGAACGCTTGCGCTCGCGTTTTAACCGAGTTTGCGCTGTGCCCATGTTTGCTCGATTAAATTAGCACGCCTTCAGCCAGCGTGCGACATCCTTGGCATGGTAGGTAAGAATAATTTCCGCTCCTGCGCGCTGTACGCCCGTCAGGATTTCCAGGACAACTCGCTGCTCGTCCAGCCAGCCCTTCTGCGCTGCGGCCTTGACCATGGCGTACTCGCCGCTGACATTGTAAGCCCCCACCGGAACATCAAACGCGTCGCGCACTCTTCGGATGACGTCCAGATACGCCAGCGCCGGCTTGACCATCACCATGTCCGCGCCTTCTTCGAGATCAAGCTCTACTTCCTTCAGCGCTTCCCGCGCATTGGCAGGGTCCATTTGATAGCTGCGCCGGTCGCCAAACTGGGGCGAAGATTGCGCCGCTTCACGGAAAGGCCCATAGAAGCCGGAACAATACTTCGCGGCATAAGAAAAAATCGAAACATTCTCAAACTTGTGTTCATCCAGAATTTCGCGGATGGCGCCCACGCGTCCGTCCATCATGTCCGACGGGGCGACAATGTCCGCGCCGGCACGCGCGTGCGATAACGCCTGCTGGGCAAGGATCGTCACGGTGGAGTCATTGGCCACGTCACCGTTCTCGACGACACCGCAATGGCCATGGTCGGTGTATTCGCAGAGGCACACGTCCGTAACGACAAGAAGTTTCAGTTTCGTTTTGCGAATTGCCTCAATGGCGCGCTGAACTACGCCCTGTGCACTAACGGAGCTAGCGCCGCGCGGGTCCTTGGATTCAGGTAATCCAAAAAGAATGATCCCGGGAATCCCCAGCGACTCCACCTCACGGCACTCCTCCACAATTTGATCTACAGACTGCTGATGGATGCCCGGCATGGAGCTGACTTCGTGGCGGACCTTTGCGCCTGGACAAACGAACATCGGATAAATCAGTCCTGACGTGCTGAGTCGCGTTTCTCGAACCAGGCCGCGTAGCGCTTCGTTCCGCCGCAATCGCCGCGGCCGATGAGTGGGAAAACTCATTCTCTTTTTGCTCCTGCTGACGCTTGTTTCACTGTGCTCGCAAAATGCTCTTCCAGCGCCTCTACGACCGCCGCTGCCGTAGTGTCGGCTGAAATCACCAGCCGTCGCACGCCCGCTTCCCGCAGTGCATGTGCTGTGACTGGTCCAACTGCCGTAATCGCGAGTCTATCCTGTAGAGCGTGCAATCGCTCTCTTCCAAGCAGTTCCCCGAAATGTTGGGCCGCC
>DASQYT010000193.1:0-5472 GCA_035639075.1 Candidatus Elarobacter sp. | reverse complement strand
CTACAGGATGTAGCGGCTCAGATCCTGGTTCTTGACGATGTCCGCAAGCTGCTTGGAAACGTAGGCGGCGTCAACCTTCACGTTTTTCTTCTTGAGGTCGGGCGCTTCGAACGAGATTTCGTCCAGAACTTTTTCGAGGATGGTGTGGAGGCGCCGAGCGCCAATGTTTTCGGTCTGCTCGTTCACGTTGGTGGCAAAGCGGGCGACGGCGGCGACGGCGTCCTCAGTAATGTTGAGCTTGACGCCTTCGGTTTCCAGTAGCGCGACGTACTGCTTGATGAGCGCATTCTTGGGCTCGGTCAGGATGCGAATAAAATCTTCTTCCTTCAGGGATTGCAATTCGACGCGAATGGGCAGGCGGCCCTGAAGTTCAGGGATTAGGTCAGACGGCTTGGTGACGTGAAACGCGCCCGCCGCGATGAACAGGATGTGATCGGTGCGAATCATGCCGTAGCGCGTGTTGACGGTGGTGCCTTCGATGATCGGCAGAATGTCGCGCTGCACGCCTTCGCGTGAAACGTCCGGACCGTGACCGGATTCGCGCCCAGCCACCTTATCGATTTCATCGATGAAAATGATGCCCATCTGCTCGGCGCGCTCGACCGCCACGCGCGTAACCTGATCCATGTCCAGCAGCTTGTTCTCTTCTTCCTGGATCAAATACTCGAACGCGTCGGCCACGCTCATTTTGCGTTTTTTCTTTTGCTGGCCGAACATACCGGAAAACATGTCCTGGATCTTGCCGATGTCCATCTCCTCGACACCCTGATTGGAGACGATTTCGAACGAAGGCATGGCTCGCTCGCGGACTTCGAGATCCACCATGCGCTGGTCCAGCTTGCCTTCGCGGAGTTGTGTGCGGAGTTTTTCGCGCGTGCGCTGCGTCTGTTCACGCTGCGCGGCAACCTCAGCTTCTGGACTTCCGGCAGCGGGAGGCGCAGCCGGGGGAAGCAACAGGTCGAGCACTCGTTCTTCCGCAGCCTGCTCCGCGCGGTCGGCAACTTCGTCTAGTTTTTCCTCGCGAATCATATCAATGGAAGTCTCGACAAGATCGCGGACCATCGATTCGACGTCACGACCGACATAGCCGACTTCCGTGTATTTCGAAGCTTCAACCTTTACGAACGGGCAGCCGGCGAGGCGAGCCAGGCGTCGCGCGATTTCTGTCTTTCCCACGCCGGTTGGACCGATCATCAGAATATTTTTCGGCAGAACGTCTTCGGCGATTTCCGGCGGAAGCTTCTGACGGCGCACCCGGTTGCGCAGCGCGACCGCCACGGCACGCTTCGCCGCTGCTTGCCCGACGATGTATTTGTCGAGCTCCAGCACGATTTCGCGCGGCGTCATGTCGTCGAGAGCGGGAAGCAGTTCCTGCTCTGCGCCCGGTTCGGCGCCGTTGCCTCCCGGAAGGTAAACGACTTCTTTTTCGGACTTGCTCGTCATGTGCGCTGCTCAATTCCTTTGATGCGCGAACTCTGCTTGGCGTGCTGGCGACGCCTAGAGCTCCTCGACTGTAAAGTTGGCGTTGGTGAAAATGCAAATCTCGCTGGCGATGCGCATGGCTTCCATGGCCAAATCCTTGGCGCTGAGCTTCGAGTGCTTCAGCAGCGCGCGCGCGGCGGCCAGCGCGTAAGTCCCTCCGGAACCGATAGCGACAATACCATCATCGGGTTCAATGACATCGCCGTTCCCGGAAAGAATGAAAGTGCCCTTGTTATCGGCAACGATGAGCAGCGCTTCCAGATGGCGAAGCGCGCGATCTTTGCGCCATTCCTTGGCCAGCTCAACCGCGGCTTTCTGGAGATTCCCGGAGAATTCCTGAAGTTTGCCTTCGAATCGCTCGAACAACGTGATGGCGTCGGCCGTGGAGCCGGCGAAACCGGCGACAACTTTGTCACTGTAAAGGCGGCGCGTCTTCCGCGCGGTGTGCTTCATCACGTGATCGCCCATGGTCACCTGGCCATCGGCGATGAGCACGACCTTATTGTCCTTGCGCACGCACAGAACCGTGGTGCCGTGCATCTGTGCGTCTCCCCGGCTGTTTGGCATCCAGACATTATAGCGCCGCCGAGCGGCAGCGCCAAAAGCGGAGAAGTTTTGGGGTTCTATTTTCAGGACGCAGCGACCAGCGGAACCGCACCACAAGAAATTGAGATAAGAATATTTTCAGCCGAGAAGCTCTTACTGCGCGATTTCGTGGAAGGAAAGGATCTTGTAACCGCCCGTTGGCTGGGCCTTCTGGATCCAACAGGAGCTGTAGTGGATGCCGTTGCCCTGCATAGCGGGATCGAAACTCACCAACGCCCCTCCCAGGTCTGGCAACAGATTTCCAGACGGGTCTCGCGTTTTGGCTACAAACATTGCGCCGTTGATTTGCTTGTACTGCATATGACTTCCGTCGACGATGCCTTGCCCGATCACCAGAATGATTCCATTCCAATTCGTATCCGGGTCGTACGTAAACTTGCCCGTAACCAGGAGAAGCCCGTATCCGTCATGGCTCCAGTTGCTGATGTCCAGATTACCGTTGACGACGACAGTGAGCGGCTTGGTCGAAGACATTCCCAATGGGGTTAAGGCCGATCCCGTGACCGTGGGTAGAGGATAGTTTACGGGGCCCGAGGGGAGGATAACGTCGGCGTTTTGAATAATGGTTTGCGCGATCGAATCCAGTTGACTCGGCGTTTCCCACGCGTTCAGGTACTCCACATCCGGCGGTGGCGGGTTCGATCCTGTATAGCTCAGTTGGGGATTAGTTCCACTGACATTGGTCGGAATGCCGCCTTTTATGCCGTTTACGGCGCTATTGGAACTATTACCCGGGTAATTGCCGTAAAGACCGATCGCCTTAACTGGAGTCCCCAAAGCATTGCCGTTGCAATCGTGGTCATCCCCCTTCACCGCGTACACCGCGTTATTTGCTGGAGCCTGAAAGACGGGGTTGCCTTGGCCGCCAGTAAGTGTAAGTGCCGCGAGAAAGACGGGCTGGGGCAGCGTGATAGGGAGCGGCGCAACAAGGTATTGAACGAGCCTTTGGCTGCCATTGGGAAGGACTGCCAGAGCGGTGAGTTCGAGCACCTGGCGGCCCAAGCTATTGTTGTTAAATGTACCGTCGTAGTAAATCGGTGTGGCATCGTTTGCTGTGCCATCGTACGTGACCACATCGAGCTTCATAGATTGCTCGGTAATGCCGTTGATGCGCACCCACTTGTAAAGCGGGCCGGGGAAAGGCAAGCCGTTCAGCGGATTCGTATTCCAGATTGAGAATGCGCGCGGAGAGGGATTGGGAGGTAAAGAGCCCGCCGGGCAAACGCCGGTAAACTCCTGGCTGAATTCCGTATCGGCGTAGGTCGAGCCGGGAACCCATGGCGTAACATTCTCGCCCCCAAGCGGATTGGTTATGTAGACGGGAGCGCAAGGGAGCAGCGAGGCTCCCCCGGCGGGTAGGAACGCTGGATCAGTATTCTTGAACGAAATGGGACTGTTGGGGCGTAAGCGCGCGCGGACTTCTTCCAAACCAGCGATGGCCGCATCATAAACGCCCGTCGACGAGCGATAATTGCCCGCCAGCGCCGACTCCGTGCCGGAAGAAACAATCAGGGAAATGGCCACCACGCTGATCAGCAACAGAACGAATATCGAGATGAGCAAGGCGATTCCTTCTTCGGATTTGCGAGTTCGAATTCTCCGTTGCTTTATCATCGCTCACCTATCTCACTGATTGGGATTAATGCGACGGCCGCGCCCACGCAGCTCCACAACTCGCGGTTGTCCCGTCGTGGCATCCCGCTGAGGAGTAGCAACAATTAAGTTGATCATGACATCGCGAATGTTCGCCGGGAAATTATCAGCGGGCGCCGCGATAGGACATGGGAGCGGAGCCGATTGCGGCGTCGCCAGAGTGTCGCAGGTATACGAAAAAATGGGCTGTGCCGGACTATTTACAACGTTTTGCACGAATGGGGCAAGCACGCCTGCTGCACTCGTAGCAGCATCCGGGTTGCCGCCACCTCCCGGTGGCTTGTTTACCGCTCCCCGCATGAGAGTAGGTACCTGGACGGTTGGCGGTGCCTGCAATTGGTAGCGAATCCACTGAACCGGGCAGCCGGAGGGTGGACAGCTGGGATCCTGCGGATTCGGATTGGTTTCGATGATCAAATCAAAATCGCCCGGGGTGACGCATGTTCCCCCGCCACCCGTTCCAATCACGCATGAAATGCTGCCGGCGTACCCGGGACTCCAGGCAAAAGGCGTGATCGCAAAGCGAGTGGGATCCGTGCCCACGTAGCTAGGCGGGGGATAGCCGGCATCGTTAACGTCGCGCACGATCTGGTCCAGCCCGAGGCGCGCCTCCTGGAACGATGTAAGCACTTGCGATTCGGTCTGATAGCGGTTTTGGGATGAGCCGAGCAGCGTGAACGCCGCCCCAATGACCAGGAGAAAAATGCCCAGGGAGACCAGCAATTCGACCAGCGTGAACCCCGGCTGGCACTTGTCGCTTGCGGCCGAATTCATTTTGCCACCATCGTGTCAAGGGTAACGGGCTGGAAGTATCCACTGCCGCCTACTTGCCGGACGCCGAGAATAAAACGCTTTGCGTTGGGTGTCCCGTTGTTCCCGGTGACGATCACCGTCCAGCGTATGTCATAGGTAGTTCCGCTGGGATCATTGGGGTCCTGGTAAGTGAAACTCCAGTTGGGGATGCCAGTAGGATTGGTGAAATCAATCAGAGCCTGACTATTGAAGACGACCACCGGGCTGCCCTGGACCTGATTTGCTGGGGCTGGTGTTCCCAGGTTGCACGTGTTTCCGCCTGGACAGTAGACGCCCTGTGGATCTGTGAAGCTAGTCAAAATGAGCGGCTGGCCAATCATGAAATCCAATTCGCGTTGCGCAAACACGAGCGCCGAAGAATCCAAACGATTCTGGTGATTCAAAAGGATGGAAGCCGGCACGAGTTGCGCGATGGCCACAAGGCCCACCAGCAGAATGACGGTGGCAAACATCATCTCCAGGATACTGAAGCCACCTTGTCCTTCATGAAGCTTTGTGGATGAGTGTCGCATTCCCTGTTTCGTCTGCACTTTTGTGCGTCGATTAGCCGGTTCGTTTCCAAGGTCCGCCTGCAGGCGCGGTCCAAATCTGTGTGGCGCCGGAAGGAAGCAAAATCACGGCGCGGTAACCGTACTCATCGGGAGTGGCCGCCGCACCGACATAGAACACGTATACGTTAGAGGTCACTGTGCCGTTCACGCGAACCGCTCCGCGCGCGTCAAATTGCAGCGGACCAGGACTTGCCGGCGTAGCGGTCAACGCGCCCACGGCGTTGGCATTAGTGATGGCCGTGGGAGCCGGCGGTCCTCCCCCCGCCGGTAGTAGCGTCACAAAACCGCTGATCCGCACTTGCTTCTCTATTGGTTCCAGGTTTGCGTCGTTATCAGGATCTGCCCAGGCGACCCAGTCGTTGCCGAA
>DASQYT010000192.1:0-4785 GCA_035639075.1 Candidatus Elarobacter sp. | reverse complement strand
TGAACGGCGGAAGCGTTCTTCTGAGGATTTTCACCGGACGCCGTTCATGGCGGTCGCAGCCCAAGGCAGCGGTGAGCCGGAGTGTCAGAGTGCGCGAATCAGGGAGCAGCGAGGCCTGAGTTTTCAAGATTTCGCGTCCAGCATTTCGGTTTCGCAAGGCAGCACCGGGACAAGATCTTTAAACCACTGGTCCACTTCGGCCAAGGACTCCCAGGCCCAAGGGGCCTGATCCTGCACGAGGGCGATGGCGGGCCAAATAATGCGATTGGCCAAGCGCGCATACTCGGCGGTCTCGAATAGGAAGTTCAACATTGGCATCGGTGGCAGGCACCAACCTGTGCGCGAGGTTTCTGCGCGATACAAGTCCAAGACCCAGGACCGCTCCTGAGTCGGTAAGCGCAAGAGAAAGGTCGAGAGGTCGTAGCTTGCCGGTCCAACAGAAGCATGGTCCCAGTCGATAAGGCGCACGCGGAGCCCATGGGCAGTGGGGATTACAAAAATGTTGATATGCCACAAATCGCCATGCAGCAAAGTCTCCGGGCCACCCCAGGCGTCCAGAGCTTCTGCACGTCGCGGCAGTTCTTGGCGCAGTGTGGACAGCCGCTGGAGCAGGCTGTCGAGTACCGGGGTTTGCTGGGAAGACGGCTGACATGCTTCCAATGCGTAGATAGCGTCGCGCACATTCGCATCGTAGAAGTGAATACCCAGGTCGCATCCATGCAACCGAACTTCTCCCAGCAGACGGTGCCGGGCAAACTGCACGTGAAGTTGTGCGATCACTTTGATCGCTGCGGACACTCTTTCCCGGTCGATCCGGGTGACATCGAGTTCGCACGAGCCGAGGTCGTCATAGACATGCCAAGTACAATTGCCACCGGGCTCCGCAACGTGCCCCAATAAAGCTGGGCCGTTGTTGGTCATGCCGACGGCAGGCAGCCATCGTTCCTCCACCAATTCGCTGCGCCGGGCAATTTCCGGCTTGAGGCGCTTAACAATTAGTTGGCGAAGCTTCCCGTTGATCAAGAAGCGCAGGCGGAAGACGCGCAAGGCGCGAGCCTGCAGCGTCTGCTCTTCGAGCAGGCAGCCCTCTGCCGTGGGGCCGCCGAGGAGCCCCTGCAGCAAACCGCGCAGTTCTAGCAAGCCAGGCAAGCCATGGCTTTCCAGAGCTTTGTCCAGGCCTTCAATCATGCATAGCTCCGTTGAAAGGCGCTGAGCGCCTCCGTCAGCAAGCACTCATGAAATTGGAGCATGACCATAGCCTTGGTCTTAACAAGCGAGTCAGAACAGACGAACACTCTCCCTACGGTGGTCCAGCTTAGTTGATCGACCATGCGGAGTAGGTTGCCGCAGGCAGCCACGGTTTGAACGTCTCGTAAACTCAGGTGCGAGTACTTGCCGCGCAGGATTGAGCAGTAGAGGCTAAGGTCCGGACTGGCCACGCGGTCGATGAACTGAGCCAGATCGGCAGCCGGCACACCCCAACCGGCATATTCCCAGTCGAACACCAGCAGCCTGGGACCCGTGGCCGCGTCACAGATGCGCAGATTCTTGTCAACGAAATCGCCGTGCACCAGGGACCGCGGCATCAGGCTACAGATTTCTTCCAGTTCCCCCCACAATGATTCGAGCGAATCGAGATGTGCAATCAGCCTGCAGAACACAGCAGTGTCGTCGGCGGGCAATTCGTTTTTGTCCAGTTGATGCAGTAAGATGGCTCGACTGCCGTGGAGCAAACGCAGATAATAATCGAGTTCGCGTGCCGGAAAGCAGGACCGCAAATCTTCCGGCACAGTGATCAGATGCGCCTCCGCCAGCCAGCGTCCTGCAAGGGCGCGATTCTCGGCAATCTGCCGCGAGTACCTAGCACCAGCAGCGTCCTCAAGGAAAAGCCAGCAGCGATCCCCCTCTTGCTCTTCCAGTAGTCCATAACAATGCAGCGCGGGCACACCTGCGCGCGGGAGCAATTCTGAATAGATCAAGTATTCAATGCGAGCTGTGGTTAGCCGACATTTCTTGGCGATCACTCTCGTACCGTCCTGCTCATGGATCCGGTATACGCTGCTGTACTTTCTTTGTTGCAGAACCTCGAGGGTGTCAGGTTCACGTGAGTCCGATCGGACTTGCAGCCAAGCTTGGACAGCTGGATGCTCGAACAAACCTTCGGTCAAGATTTCCGGAAGCGTTCGCTTAGGCACGGTCCTGGCTCCCAACAGCCGCCAAGGCAGCAATTTGGGGCTGAAGATCTCCCCGTGCAGCCCGTTCTGCGGCAGCGCAAAAATATTGCGCCAGAAGCTGTGGTGCGTCGGGGACGCCCTTAAAACCAGGGATGCTGCACATGTCCACAACGTAGGGCTTCCCTTCACTCTCGATAATGTCCACGCCGTAAAGGTCGATGCCGAACGCGCGGCCGCAACGCAAAGCAACTTCACGCATTTCAGGCGAGACGGTAAACAGCTCTCCCCGTTTTTCTTCTTCCGTGTGACGCGGAAAGACTTTCTTCACGCCAAAGAGCTGATCGCCAATCACGTAAATCTTGCGATCGCGGCCATCGTTCGGGAGGTAACGTTGGGCGAAGACGGGCTCGCGGCCACAATTCACTTCCGCGAGTTCGATATCGCTACGGACAATGCGAACATCATGCCCACCTGCTCCCTGGTATGGCTTGACGACGAGCGGACCCAATTCCAGCAGCGGAAGCAACTGACTGGGGTGCGACGCAATGTAGGTGTCAGGAGTAGGCACGCCTGCGGCCTGTAGGATTCGCGAAGCGATGATCTTGTCGCGGAGCGCCATGGACACGGGATACGGGTTGACAATGGCGGCGCCGAGTTCATGGAGGGCGCCCGCCAAGCTGAGTGAAAACCCGCTGCTCGTATGCCGCAATACGTAGAGGTCATGCTCGACCCGGACTTTTGATAGCTCAACGATCCGGTCTGCGGCGTGGACGACTTCCGCCGCCGCACCTAATTCTCCGGCCATCCGCACAACTGCAGGCATAAAGCTCCTGCTCTTGTGGCAATAGCGCGGCAGTAAGAAACCGATACGCACCTTCCTCATTGCTTACTCTCCACCACTGCGACCATCTGTGTTCCGGCCGTTGACTCAATAGCCGCAAGCCGTCCCTCTTCGATCCTCACAATGACATCGCACTGTTTCAAGGCGCTGGGCCTGTGCGTGATAACGAGCGTGGTCCGCCCTTGGGCAAGCCGTTCCATTGCATCCAGGATGAGCATCTCCGTCCGGACATCCACCGAGCTCGTTGGCTCGTCGAGAATCAATATCGGCGCGTCCTTCAAAAATGCACGGGCAATGGAAATGCGCTGGCGTTCACCTCCTGAGAGGCGCATGCCGCGGTCGCCGACGAGCGTCTGATAACCCTCCGGAAGTTTCGAGATGAATTCGTGAGCGTTAGCGGCCTTTGCAGCAGCCACGATTTCAGCTTCGCTTGCGCTGGGCCGGGCATAAGCAATGTTCTCGGCGAGGCTAGTGGAAAACAGGACGGACTCCTGAAGAACGACGGCGAACTGGTTGCGTAAGTCCTTCAATTGGTAATCGCGGAGGTCAACCCCATCAAGCAAGATTTGTCCTTCAGTGGGATCGTAGAAACGAGTCAGCAGATTCACCAGCGTGGTTTTGCCCGCGCCCGTGGTACCCACAATGCCCACGCACATTCCAGGGTCCACTTCAAATGAAACTTGTTCCAGGGCTGGCCGGTGTGGCCCATACGTGAATGAAACACTCTTGAAAGCAATCCTACCTGTTGCGTGCACCAGTGACCGTGGATTGACTTTCTCTTCCACTTCAGGAAGCTCATCGAGCAAGGCGAAGGCCCGCTCAATGTTTGCCAAGTAGGACTGGAGAGCTGCGGAGTTCTTACCCATGGTTTTCAGAGGTTCGTAAAGCTGGGTTACATATCCCATCATCAGCATGAGATCACCGAGGGTGATAGCACCGGATTGCACTTGCCGGAATCCCACAAAAAGTACCGAAGCCGTTCCTATCGCGGAGGTCAGCCCAACCAGGAAGTTGTACTTTCCCTCCGCCAGCGCCAGCTTCAACCGCGCACGCATGCTTTCGAAGCTGCGCCGGACGAAACGATGCCTTTCGTCTTCCTCTTTTCCAAACGCTTTCACGACACGCAGCGCTCCAAGCACTTCCTGCACCACGCTCAATGCGGACTTTTCAAGCTTCTTCACCTCGCGCGAGCCGCGGCGCAGACGGCGCCGATACACCTTTGAAATCAGAAAAAGGATGGGTGAGATCACCAAAGCGACCACAGCAAGTTGCCAATCGATTTTCATGGTGACATACAGCATTCCGAGCAGCGTGAAAGCGGAACTGATAAGCGGAATGAAGCGTTCAGCCACGATGGTTTGAACTGCCGCCGCATCATATTGAACGTTGTAGAGCGACTCAGCGGTTCCCTTAACGTCATGATAAGAAAGCGACAAGCGTTGCATCTGCCAGAAAAGGTCAGATCTAAATGCTAAGAGGACCTTTTCGCCGGTATACGTTTTCAAAAGTGCCAGGGCTAGCGTCTGAATTTGGGCGAGAATCGTCACAGCAATCAGCAAGCCGACGGCAAAGAGCAAAGCTGATGATGGGGAGAGGCTGAATCCGGCCGGCAGGAATGACCGAATCAAGTGAGGAAGCGGCTTGGAGCCGAGTCCGCTGTCGAGAGCGATCTTCAGCGGCAAAGGGACCAGCAACGCCAGAGGAGTTGCCAGCAAGCCGAGAAGGAAAAGACCAATTAGGTGTGTCCAATAAGGCCGCGCCCACCGGAAC
>DASQYT010000191.1:0-26170 GCA_035639075.1 Candidatus Elarobacter sp. | reverse complement strand
TTGAGCAAGTCCGCAGCATAACGAACAACAAAAGCGGTGGCGCTGCCGCTGAATTCGGCGAGATAGATGGCCCCGAAAAATCCGATGGGAACACCAAAGAGGGTAGCAAGCAGAAGCATCTTGGCGCTGCCGAGGATGGCGTTGGCCAAGCCGCCGCCCGTTTCACCGACGGGAACGGGCACTTTGGTGAAGAAATTCCAGTTGACGGAAGCTCCGCCATGAATAGCGAGATATCCAAGAATGAGGAAAAGGACGGAGACGGCGACCATGGCACACACGCCGGTCATGGTCAGCATGAAGCCGCTTACAAATTTGCGCCAGCGGAGACGAGGGCTCATACGTTGCCCATCCCGCTGCCGCGCCGGGAAGTGGTGACGATCAGCAAACGCGCAAAGCCGTTGAGAAGGAAGGTCAGGAGGAAGAGCACCAGGCCAAGCTCGATCAAGGATTGCGTATGGAGCTCGCCGGTGGCTTCGGTGAATTCATTGGCGATGACGGCGGCAATGGAATATCCGGGAGAAAGGAGAGAAGTGCTGACGATGGGCGTATTGCCGATGACCATGGTGACGGCCATCGTTTCGCCGAGCGCTCGGGCAAGGGCCAGAAAAATAGAACCAAAAATTCCCGCACGGGCAAAGGGAACGACGACTCTCCACGTGGATTCCCAGCGCGTGGCGCCGAGAGAGAGTGCGGCTTCGCGCTGGTCACGCGGGACGGAGAGAAGCACTTCACGGGAGACGGAAATGATATAGGGGATGACCATGATGGCGAGGACGATGCCCGCGGTCAGGAAGCCGACGCCGTAGGCGGGGCCTTGAAAAAGCGGGAGGAAGCCGAGCGAGTGCTTGAGAGCCGGCTGAACGTATTGACGCATCAACGGAACGACGATGAAGACGCCGAGCACGCCGTAGATTACGCTGGGGACGGCGGCGAGAAGATCGATGAAGAACTCAAGCGTGTCGGAAACTCTTGCGGGGGCCAGCTCGGCAAGAAAAATGGCGGCGCCGATGCCGAGCGGCACGGCGATCAGCAGAGCCAGCGTCGCAGTGACGAGAGTGCCGTAAATGAAGGGCAGAGCGCCGAACTGTTCGAAGATGGGATCCCAAACAGAGGTGCGGAAAAAATTGAAGCCAAACTTGTGGCGGGCAAGAACGGAACCTTGCCACAATTCGAAAACGAGCAGCACGGTGACGAGAACGACGGAGGCGGCGAACAAGAAAGTGATCATGCGGGCGATTTCATCGCGTTCGCGGAGCCGAGAAAGAAACGAGCGCGAGCCCGCGACGGGGCCCGCGCTCGGAACAATGGTGGTGGTCGTTGCCACGTTATTGGACGCTATTCAGGGCCTTCAGTTCCTTTTCGACGACTTCCTTTGGAAGCTTTGCGTAGGATAGAGCCTCGGTATAGTTCTGACCATCCGCCAGCATCCACTTAACGAAACCCTTGATGGCGTCGCGCTTGGTGGTATCGGAGAACTTAGCGGGAACGAGCAGCCACGTAAAACTGGAGATAGGATAAGCCGTCTTGCCGGGAGCGTCCGTAATGGAAACGCGGAAATCATCCGGCATGTTCTTCGAAGCGCCAGCCGCGGCGGCGGTGACGCTCGCAAGGTCTGCCTTGACGAAAACGCCCGAAGAGTTTCTCACGCGGCCATAAGGCATGTTGTTCTGGATCGCGTAGATCAATTCGACATAGCCAAAGGAATTGGGCGTATTTTTGATCGTGCCGGCAACACTCTCATTGCCCTTGGCGCCCAGGCCCACGGGCCAATTGACTGACGCACCCTTGCCGACTTTGGTTTTCCACTCCTCGCTGACCTTTGAAAGATAGTCGGTCCAGATGTAGGTTGTGCCGCTGCCCTCCGAGCGATGCACCACGACGATGTCGTTCGCGGGGAGGTTCACTCCTTTGTTCGGGCCGGCAATCGCGGGATCATCCCATTTCGTAATCTTGCCCAAGAATATCCCTGCGATGGCATCCTGGGTGAAATTGAGCTCTGCGGTCACACCAGGAATGTTGTAGGCCGGCACGTCAGCACCCAGCACGGTGGGAAAGTGCAGAATCCCAAAGCCGTGCTTGTCCTGATAAGCCTTGAGCTGGTCGTCGTTCATGGGGCCATCGGTGGCGCCGAAATCCACGGTGCCTTCGGTGACTTGCTTGATGCCGCCGCCGGAGCCGATGGATTGATAGTTGATTTCAAGATTGGAGTTCTTCTTATGGTACTCGTCAAACCATTTGGAGTACATAGGGTAGGGGAAGGTAGCGCCGGCGCCCGTGATCGAGAGCGCGCTATCCGCCCACAGAACACCGGCCACGGCGAGAGCTACCAAGAGCATCCCTGCGATTCGCTTCATGCTTTATCTCCGTGTGGAATCATCCGTATTTTCCCGCGTGTACAAAGTATGTCTTTCGATTGTTACGACATTGTTACAACCGGTTCACTGTTGATTGAATCGAAGAGGAACGAGAGTCAGCAAAGGCCCTAAGGTTTTACCGATGAAGGACTGAAGGATTTAGACCAAGTGAGGATCGTGAGAATAAAAAAGGGCAGCTCCTCACCGGGCTGCCCTTTTTCCGTCCCCAGGGGAGGGACGAGCCGCAATCGCCTAGCTAGCCCGAACTACGGCAGGTAATAGCGGAAAGAGGTGAACACCATGTTGTCCACGGCGTGCGGGCGGACGCTTGGGCCAGCCACACCTGTAGCGGAGTTGAAGTTGTTCCCGGACCAGCCATATTTCGTCAGATAGGAATACTGCAAGCCCCACTGCAGGCGACCCTTCGGACCCTGATAGAACTTATGCCAGAAGCCGAGGGTTCCTTCGACGATGTGGTGAACGTCGCCCGTGCACGTAGCGGTATTGTTGCCGGGAGAAGGATTCGTCACCGCCCCGCTCGGGAAAACTTCCGCAGCGCACCCTGAGTTGTTGAACAACGCCGAGCCGTAGCCTACCGGGACTTGGAACCCTCCCCCATTTGTGAAGGTATACGCCGTACGCGCGGACGGGCCGAAAAAAGAAGGATGTCCGAATCGCGTCTCGTCCGCTTGCGGGCTGTATGACAAACTGAGCCATCCGCAATCTCCAAAGGGCGGCTTCCCCTCTGCACCACGAGGAGGGACCTATTTCGGTGAGGAAATCGTATAGGCGAGAACGATTGGGGTCAAGCGATAAACTTGTCGACTGCCTGCCCTGAGGGCGGTCGAACCGTCAGCCATCGGAGAGGGAGGAGATGGGGACCGGAGCCAGGGGTGCACCGGTCCCCGAGGTAGGACCTTACGTGAAGATCAAGCGCGCTCAGTGTTGCAGGCCGGAGTCAAGCCTGAATGAAGGACGTGTGAATTCTCGGTGATGGCAGAATCCGGAGCGGGTGCTGAATCGGTCTGTTCACTCTGGCTGGGGCGGACTTCCAGACCGCGGCCATGGCGGACGTCAAGTCCGCGGACCCAGAAGATGATGTCTTCGGCAATGTTGGTGGCATGGTCCGCGATACGCTCGAGGTGACGCGTGGCAAGAATGAATTGCATGCCGGGGCTCACCAGTTTGGGCTCCTGAGTCATGTGCTGGAGCAACTTCTCGAAAATGCGATCGCGGTATTGGTCCACGACATCGTCGCTTTCGAGAACCTGGGTGGCCATCTCCACGTTGCGGAAAATCAGCGCGCCAAGACTCTTGCTGACCATGGCGCGCACGGCGGAGGCCATCGGAGCCAGTTCCTCGGGAATCTGCGCGCCCTGCATTTCGCGGAGGGAGACGACGCGCTCGGCGAGATTCACCGCGATGTCGCCGATGCGCTCGAGGTCATTGGTGATTTTCAGAGCGGCGACGATGAGCCGCATCTCATCGTCCGAGAACGAGCCGCGACGGAGCAGTCGGATCGCATGCTCATCGATGACAATTTCCATTTCATTGATGCGGGGCTCGAGGAGGAATACTTCGCCGGGGAGAACACTAATGCGCGGATTCTCAAGACTGACGATGGCGTCAAGCGCGCGGTTCATGGCGCCTTCAACGGTACGCGCCATGGAAACGAGATAGTTCACCAGGGTGTCGTAAAGCACGACTTCCGTGAGTCCAGCGGTTGCTCCCATTGGTCCCCTCTTGGAAGGGAAGGCATACTTCCCCTCGTACGCAAAATTCTGCGCCGGGAATGGTTACAGCTTGTTCACACGATTGTGAAAATGGTGCAAAAGAAGGGATTTAGCGGGCGGCTGAACCTTCGCGGTATTTTCGTCCGCGCGACATTAGCGCGCGGAGCGAACGGCAGCCCGCTCCGGGTCGAAAATGGGCACGGTGAAATGAAACTGTGAACCCTGGCCCACTTCGCTTTCCACCCAGATGCGACCTCCGTGAACTTCCACAAGATGTTTGGCGATGGAAAGTCCCAGGCCGGTGCCGCCGACTTCGCGGGAGCGCGCGACGTCGACGCGGTAGAAGCGCTCGAAGATGCGGGATTGATCCGCTCGCGGAATGCCGATGCCGGTGTCGGAAACCGTGAAGATTACTTCGGTGCCGTTCGCAGAAGCGCTGATCATGATTTGGCCGCCAGAGGGAGTGTACTGCATGGCGTTGTCGAGCAAATTTTGCAGCACTTCGGCGATGCGGCGGCGATCCGCGGCGATGTCCGGCAAGGGCTGTTGCAGATTCACAGAAATGCGCAGATCTTTTTCGGCTGCCGGGCGCTGCGTGGTTTCGATGCAACTCTCGACGAATTGGGAAACGCTGAGACGGCGAATCTCCAGCTCGAGCCTGTCGGCGTCCATTTTCGATAGCATGAGCAAGTCTTCCGTGAGGCGCGCGAGACGCCGGGAGTGCTCGAGGATGATTTCGAGGAAGTGGAGGCGATTTTGCGGATCGTCGATGGCGCCGCCAAGAAGCGTTTCCGCAAAACCCTGAATCGCGGTGAGCGGTGTCCGGAGTTCGTGGGAAACGTTGGCGACGAAATCGCGGCGTACGCGCTCAAGCTTGCGCAGCTGAGTAATATCGTGCAGCACGATGACGGCGCCGGAAGTTTCCGCGGCGCGGACCGATGCGACGGTAGCCGCAAAAAAACGCTGGCGCAGGGTGCCGGTGACGATTTCGGTTTCGACGCGGGGCTCGCCCTTCAAGACGCCACGGACCGCCTCAATCAGTTCTGTTTGACGTACCACTTCAACGAGCGCTTTTCCGGATTGCGGCGGCATGTCCAGATCCAGGATTTCGACGAAGCCTTCATTTGAAAAGAGCAGGCGCTCAGAAGAGTTCACGACGGCAACGCCCTCCACCATGCTTGCGAGAATCGCCGAGGAGAGATTGCGCTCTTCGGTTAGCGTGCGAATGGTGCCGTCGAGCTGGGCCGCGGTTTGATTGAGCGAGACTGCCAGCGAATCAAGAGTGTCACCCGAACGATCCGCTTCGATAGGATGAAAGTCACCTTCGGCGACGCGGCGCGAAAACTCCTGCAGCCGGTCCACGCGGTCGGAGAAGGACCGGGATATCAGCAGGGACGCCGCGCCAGTAACGAGCAGCATGACGAGCGACGCCAACCAAAGGCGCCGGCGGAATTCCCAGATCGCCTGGTCCACGGTTTGCAAAGGTAGAGCGAAACGCAGGACCACGGGCCGCGCGCCAGCAGGGGACAACCGAACGGCATAATAAAGCAGATCACTCTTGATGGTGACGCTGTGGCGAATGGACTGGCCATCGCCCTTGGCAAAGGCATCGCGAATCTCGGGGCGACCGGCGTGATTCTCCATCGTCGAGGGGTCGGACTGCGAGTCCGCCAGCACCTGGCCGTTGGATGCGATGACCGTGACACGCACTCCGCTGGCGGCCATCTGCGCGACCCAGGTTTCAATGCAGGCGAATTCCCGCGATGCCGTGTAGGAGCAGTTGACAAGCTGGGGTGGATGCGCGAGAGCGATACGCGCAATAGCGGCGAGCTGTTCGAAACCAGCGCGTTCATAGTCGCGGCGCAGCGCGCGCTCGGCGTAGAAATCGACGGGGAGCAGGACCGCGATCAGCAGGGCGAAAAAGGCAAAACCGAGTTTCCAGAAAAGATTAAGCCGCACGGGTTTCAAACAAGTACCCCGCGCCCCGGACGGTTTTCAAATGCACGGGGTTTTCCGGATCGGACTCGATTTTTTCACGCAGGCGGCGAACGTAAACGTCCACGCTGCGCGGCGTAACGAAGCGATCCGTTCCCCAGACTGCATCGAGCAATTGATCACGGGTAAAGACACGGTTGGGGCGCGAGGCAAGGTAATAGAGCAGCCGGAATTCGAGCGTGCTGAGCGGTACGGGTCTCCCGGCATGGCTGACGCGATAGGACGCCGGATCAATGGCCAGCTTGCCGATCTCAATGGTTCGCGGTGCGTCGGCGGGCGGCTCGGCACGGCGGAGCAGCGCCTTGACGCGCGCGAGCAATTCGCGCGGACTGAAGGGCTTGGTCACGTAATCGTCGGCGCCCATTTCGAGACCCACGACGCGGTCGGCTTCTTCGCCGCGGGCCGTGAGCATGAGAATGGGCAAACGATTAAGCGAATCGTCCCGGCGAATCTCCCGGCAAATCTCCAGGCCAGAGAGTTTCGGGAGCATGAGGTCGAGAAGCAGGAGATCCGGTGGCGTTTTTTTTAAGGTGGTCAGGCCGGTGCTGCCGTCATGAGCAGAACTGACCTGAAAGCCTTCGTTCGCGAGATTGTAACGGACCAGTTCGACGATATCGCGGTCGTCTTCGATAATAAGGATGCGTTTCATGCCGTTTGAGCGTACCGCACGCCGGCTTGGCGGCAGTGTACCGTAGGACGGCGAGTTGCGGTAGGCATTGGGAAGTATTTGATCACTCGAGATTTGACGAGACACGGCTAATTGTCTCAGCAACGCGGCTCGCTTAGGTAACGCGGCGTTTACATGAATGTGAATGTCGTGTTAAAGCCGGGGAAGTTTAAGCGCTGCTTGAAGTTGTGAAGGCGAGGGCCAGAAGCGTCTTTTGCTCCAGCTCATGGGCTTTGGCGGAGCCTGTTGCGGGGCTCGCACTGGCGGAGCGCTTGACGGACCGGAAGTTGAGTCCCCTGGCTTTCGCGAGGCGATCGAATCGCGGCAAGATGTAGCCCGCTGCACCCATGTTGCCGGGTTCTTCCTGAACCCAGACAATCTCGCGCGCGTTGGGATGCTCGTCGATGGCTGCGGCAATTTCCGTGCGCGGCAGCGGGTAGAGCTGGTCAAGAAAGAAAATAGCGGTAGTGGTGTCCTTGCGGCGGCGGCGTTCCGCGCGCAGCTCGTGTCCGACTTTTCCGCTGGCAATCAGGATGCGGCGGGCGTCCAGCACTTCGCGGTCGGGAACCAAAGGCAGGAAGCGGGGTTTTGTAAACTCCTCGATATTCGAGCTGGCGTCGGGATGGCGCAGCATACTCTTGGGTGTAAAGACGATCAGCGGCTTGCGCCAAGCGCGGCGCACCTGGCGGCGCAGCATGTGGAAATACTGCGCCGCAGTCGAAGGCTGGCAGATTTGCATATTGTCCTCGGCGGCGAGCTGCATGAACCGCTCCATGCGCGCGCTGGAATGCTCCGGTCCCTGGCCTTCATAGCCATGGGGCAAAAGCATTACAATCCCGGCCGGCAAATTCCATTTGTCTTCGCCCGCGCTGATGAACTGGTCGATGATCACCTGCGCGCCGTTGGCAAAATCGCCAAACTGCGCTTCCCACAATACCAGCGCTTCGGGACAGTCCCGGCTAAAGCCATACTCGAAACCGAGGCAGCCCGCCTCGGAAAGAGAGGAATTGTAGATTTCGCAGAAAGCCTGCGTCGGCGAAAGGTGGGAGAGCGGAAGATAATCGTGCTCATTCACTGTGTCGACCAGCACCGCATGGCGCTGATTGAACGTGCCTCGCTGCGAGTCCTGCCCGGTGAGGCGGATGGGATTGCCTTCCAGGACGATGGAGCCAAACGCCAGAGCTTCCGCGAATCCGTAGTCTACGGCGCGCTTGCCGTGGCCCATCTCGGAGCGCTGTTCGAGCAGCTTCACAATTTTCGGATGAACGTGAAAGCCCTCCGGCACGCGCACAAGTCCATCGGTGATTTCCGCCAGCTTTTCGCGTGTCAGCCCGGTATCGACTTCATACTCTGGCTTGTACCGGCCATGCGAATACGGCGCCCAGTATTCCGGCAGCTTGCGCAGATGGGGGATTTTCTTCAGCGCGCGAGCCTTGGTCTGCTCTTCCTCGTATTCTTTGCGGACTGTCTCCGCGATCTGCGTCGAGTCAATGCCCGTGCGTTCGGCGTAAATTTTCCAGAGCGGCGGATGATTCTTGATGCGTTCATAGAGGAGCGGCTGAGTGATGGTGGGGTCGTCCACTTCACTGTGGCCGTGGCGGCGGTAACCGATGATGTCCACGACCACGTCGCCGCCAAACGTGGCGCGGTACTCCGTGGCGATTTTGCCTACGCGCACAACGGTGTCGGCGTCTTCCGCGTTCACGTGAAAGATGGGCACGGATTGGCGCTTGGCCAAATCGGAAGCAAAGCGCGAAGAGTGTTCCTGCGTGGGCCTCGTCGTGAACCCGATGAGGTTGTTCACGATGATGTGAATCGTGCCGCCAACAGTGTAGGCGCGCAGGTCCGCAAAGTTGAGCGTTTCCGCCCAAATGCCCTGGCCCGCAAACGCCGCGTCGCCATGCATGACAATAGGAACGACTTTATTGAGAGTTTCGGGTGAACGGTCCACGTAGGGACCGCGCAAGCCATAGCGCGTCTGTTTCGCGCGGGCGCGGCCAACGGCGACCGGATCGACAGCCTCCAAATGGCTGGGATTCGAGACGAGGTGGATGCCGATCTCTTTGCCACTGGTGGTGACGTAAGTGCCGGTAGCGCCAACGTGGTATTTCACGTCGCCTGCGCCCAAGACGCTGCGCGGATCGACATCTTCAAATCCTGAGACCACTTCGTGGGGCGCTTTGCACGCGGTGTGAACCATCACGTTCAGTCGGCCGCGGTGGCTCATGGCCATGATCGAGGATTCCGCGCCGTGTTCGCCTGCGGCGTCGAGAATCGAGTCGAGTAGCGGAATCAGCGCGGTAACGCCTTCGAGCGAAAAACGTTTGGTGCCGAGATAGCGCGCCTGCAAGACCTGCTCAAACAGATCGGCGCGAACCAGCCGCTCGAGGATTTTGTGCTGATCAACTGGGGTCGCCGGAGCTTCGAGCCGCTCGGCGATCCAGCGGCGGCGCTCCGGCTCGGGCAAATGCATAAAATCGGCGCCAATAGTATTGCAGTAGATGGCGCGGGCTTCTTCGGCGGCTTCGCCGGTCAGGGCATCTAGGTCAGGATGCCTCAGCGGCTCAAACAGGCCAAGCGGATCGAGGGTCGCTTCCAAGTAGCCCCAGCGGCGGAAAGCCTCGAAAATGCGCTCGCGCTCTTCGTTGCCAGCCGCATCTGCGAGTCTGGCAGCACCAGGGAGGCCGCCCGCTGCGGATTTCTTGGCCGCCTTCGGCGTTTTTGCGGGGCGCTCTTCTTCGAGAGTTGTACGGTGTGCCATAAATCGTGCTCTGTGAACGTTCTATTTTGCCATAGAAGCCAGCGGGCTGCTTGCGCGTGCGCGAAAGGCTTTGGCCACGTCCCTTTTTAGATGCGCTACGGGGACGCAGAATTACAGAGAGCGCAAAAGGGATTCGAGGCGGTGGGCGATTTCGTCGGGGGAAGTGCCGGGCGGGAACGTTACTGGAGTGCCGATGCGAACGGTGATTTCGCCAAGATGGGCAAGGCGGCGGCGCTCGCGCTTCATTTGCCAGACTCCATCCAGGCGCATCGGAATAATCGGGATGCGCAGATTTTCGGCCAGGAGGCCGATGCCGCTCTGGAACGGAGCCATGCGCCCATCCTCGGAATTGTTGACTTCGCCTTCGGGGAAAACGAGCACGCTGTAGCCGCGGTCAACGGAATCGCCGGCAAAGCGGAAGCTTTCGCGAAAGCCGGAAAGCTGCGGCAGCGGGAAAACATTGAAGAGCAACGTGGCGAGCCAGTAGCCAAGTTGATAGGCCCAGCGGCGGACGAAGAGCCAATCGCGCGGCGGATGGCGCATGTTCTGCAACGATTCGCCGCCCATGGCCGTGGCAAGCCAATGGCGATATCGCAACGGCAACGCGGCGAGAATCAAGCCGATGTCGGCGCGGCGCGTGATGTGATTGGAAACAATGAGCACAGGCCCCCTCAAGCCGCGAAGATTTTCGTGGCCCACGACTCGCGGGTGACCGAGAATCTGCGTTGCCGGCCAGGCCAGCGTGTAGTACACGGCGAGCCGCAGCCAGCGGATGGGTTCACGCTGCGTCCAGCGCGGATAACTGTACTCGCTGCGGAGCGCCGCCGGCTGCTGCAGGACGTGCTCGACGTCGGCAACCGTCTTCGCGTTGGCGAAGGCGTTTTCGTTTAGTTCCACGTGAAACCTTTCCTCCAGTGCGCTCAGCAACTCCACGCGGTCCAGGGAGGAGAGATTGAGTTCTTGTTCCAGGTGGCGATCGAGCCGCGAATCTCCACCACCTCCTCTAGTAAAGCGTTGCAGCAGTTGGTCGAGCGCGTCGCGTGAAGAGGAGGGCGCTCTGTCGCCTTCTGACGCGCTGACTTGTCGTCCATCGAGGATTTGCGCGGCGCGCGCCGCGATGACGGAAATGCGTGGCTTTCCCGTAGCTGTGCGAGGAAAATCCAGGTCCGGCCAGACGATCCATGTTTGCATCTGCTGGTATTCGGCAAGCGTGGAGTTGGCACTTTCGATGACTGCGGAGGCGGCAGTTCTGTCTCCATCCTTCAACAGAAGAACGGGGCAAGGTTCCGCGTTGCCGTCGCGTTCGATCGGAATGACCATGCAGTCCTTCACGCCGGGCTGTTTGCGAAGGGCGATTTCTAGATCTTCGGGATGAATGTTCAAACCAGCAGGCGTGACGATCACGTTTTTCTTGCGTCCACGAAAACGCAAATTGCCTTCGGCGTCAAGTTCGCCAAGATCGCCCGTGCGCAGCCAGCCTTCTTGATCGGCGGGACGAAATTCACCCTGTTCCCAATAGCCACTGGAAACGTTTTCACCGCGGACGAGAATTTCGCCATCTTGGGAGAGCTTGAATTCGTGGCCCGGCAGAATCTTGCCAACGGTCCCCTCCGTTGCGCGAAACGGGTGATTCAGGCTGATGAGCGAAGCCGTCTCCGTCATGCCGTAGCCTTGAACAACGGCATATCCCATAAGCTTGAAAAAGTTTTCAGTTTCGTTCGAAAGGGCTGCCCCGCCGGAAATGAACGCCCAGAATTTCCAGCCGAAGCGCCGGTGGATCTGGCGAAACATCCAGGCGCGCTTGAGAAATTCTCTACCTTTTGCATTTTCGAGAGTTCGCTTCAACCATTGAGATTTCCCCTGGCCTTCGAATTCTCTCTCGATACCTGCATGAAGGAGATCGAGCATCCGCGGAACGGCGATAAGCGCCGTGGCTCGCTCTTGCTTGATGCTGCGTATAATCTCCGTGGGATTGCTCGACGGTTCGAAAACGACCGCGGCCCCAAGCAGCGGCGGAACAAACAGCGCCATAAATTGTCCGAACACGTGGCTCAACGGAACGAGCGTGACGAATCGCAACGGGTGAAGCCAACGCTCATATTTCCGGTACTCTTCGATCCCACGTTCCAGCGGCTCAAGGTTTGCCAAAAAATTGCCGTGGGTCAGAACGACACCGCGTGGCTCAGCCGTCGTGCCGGAAGTGTAAAGAATCTCGGCAATGGTGCTTCGCGTTGAATCACCGCCCGGATCGACGCAAGCATTTGAGACTGGCTGAGGGCTTCCCGTAACATCCTTGAAGTCATTGATGGTCATTGACGGTGGCGCATCAGCCAAATCCACCTGTTGACGGTCACGCAAAATGAGCTTCACGCCGGCGTCCTTAGTCGCGCGTTGAACGAAGTCAGGGGCCGCAGCGGCGTCCATCGGGACTACCACGCCGCCCCGCAAAAGGATTCCCCAGAAGCAAGCGACCCATTCGGCGGAATTCGGCCCCCAAAGAAATACGCGATCACCCGGGCCAACCCCTCGCTCAGCGAGGGCATGACTCCAGAAAAGAGCCTTTGCGTAAAGCTTTTTGTACGTCAGCTTTTCCCGACGGTAGCCGCGTCTTTGGACGACAGCGACATCGCCGGCAAAGCGGGCAAAATCAGCGAAAAGGCTCAGGAGATTTTTGCGGGGCATAAGCGCAAGTGTTTCTCTGCCTCGGATATGGCTCGATTCTACCCCTGAAGCCGCAGCGGGACCCTTGGGGCCATGCAGACACTCTGTTTGCGATCGCGGAAGCATCCTCTACCAAAATGCACTTACCGTGCCACGGAGGAACATCCCTTTGCATCTGAGTAAAAGCACTCGCACGGATTTCGTGGGTTCTCGGTTACAATAGAGGTTTGTGATCTCCTTTACTCGAGAAGATCCCGGGGGCCTTGGGTACACCCCTATACACTGGAGATAACCAGGAAGATGCCGGTACCGATTTCACAGATGTGGACGGTCGCAACTTACGTCCTGAAGCAAAAACTGAAGGGGCGTAAACGCTACCCGTTCGTCTTGATGCTGGAGCCGCTATTCCGCTGCAACCTGGCTTGCGCGGGGTGCGGCAAAATCCAGTATCCGGCGCACATTTTGAAAACGGATTTGAGCCCGGAGGAATGCTTCAAGGCCGCGGACGAGTGCGGCACACCGATGGTTTCGATCCCCGGCGGCGAGCCGCTGATGCACCCGGAGATTGACAGGATCGTCGAAGGCTTGGTCGCGCGTAGGAAGTACCTCTATCTCTGCACCAATGCCCTGTTGCTGAAAGAAAAGCTGCATCTTTTCAAGCCCAGCAAGTTCCTGACGTTCTCCGTGCACGTGGATGGGCAGAAAGAACACCACGATTTTTCCGTTTGCCGCGAGGGTGGCTACGACTTGGCCATCGAAGGCATCCGAGAAGCGATAAAACAGGGCTTCCGCGTCACTACGAACACCACTTTGTTCGATGGCGCCGATCCCAAGAGCGTCCGCGCCTTTTTCGACGAAATGATGGAGCTGGGCGTCGAAGGCATGATGCTTTCGCCAGGGTATTCGTACGACAAGGCGCCCGACCAAAAGCACTTCCTCGGCCGCGCCCGCACAAGGCGCTTGTTCCGTGCAATTTTGTCCAATCGCAAAGCGAGCTGGCAGTTCAACCAGTCGAAGCTGTTCCTCGAATTCCTGATGGGCAAGCGAACGTATGCCTGCACTCCTTGGGGAATGCCGACGTACAACGTCTTCGGGTGGCAGAAGCCATGTTATCTGCTGCAGGACGGATACGTGGATACATTCCAAGAGTTGCTCGACTCCACCGAGTGGCAGAATTACGGCACCGAATCCGGTAATCCGAAATGCGCAAACTGTATGGTGCACAGCGGTTACGAAGCTTCGGCTGTGGATCACACCTTTAGCGGTCTTCGTGGCCTGTTGGCGACGATAAGGGCTGAGTTGTCCACAAAATACGACGATCCGGATGCGCTCGCGATGCTAAATGAGCCGGTCAAGCCGGTGCATTCCTACAACCCGCTCGTACAGATCCAAGCAGACAAGAGCCAGCTAGAAGAGACGCGCGCATGACGGGTCCTCGCCATGCCGACCGGCCGAGCCATGTCGCTCGCTTTACGAGCGCCAGTACATCCGAAGGATCTCCGCTAAATCCCGACGTCCTAGAAGTTGCTCCCGGTACCTTTCATGAAAGCGTGCAAGGTTGGGTGCCCAAGCTGGCGACGGAAGAAGAGTTGCGCATTGCCTTGGAGAAGGCTTTTGACTATCGCGGCGATGTGACACTGACTCTCAAGAACAATTCAAAAATCGAAGGTTACTTGTTCGACCGGACGAGCGGCCCTTCTCTTGCCACTAGTTTTGTGAGAATTCTTCCCAAAGATTCCATGCAAAAGTTAAAAATCGCCTATGCCGATATCGCGGCACTGGCCTTCACCGGCCGGGATACTGCCGCCGGAAAGAGCTGGGAAGCATGGGTAGGCAAATATTGGCAAAAAAAGGCTTCCGGAGAAGGCGATTTGAGCCTCGAGCCCGAATCCCTTGAGTAAAGTATTTCCGCCGCTGCTCGGAGTCATTTCCTGCCCGATTCTAAAGTAAGCGCTTTATTGTCTATAGTTTAGATGGCCCGCTGATGTTTTCGTGCCGCGCTCAGAGCCGTGGACAAAACGACTGTTTTATGGTACTGTTTACATAGCGTTTGTTGCTCTTGCAATCCCTTTTGACCCGCTCAAGATGCTGCAAGCACAAGCTTTGCCGCTGCTGGAAACGGACCAAGAGACGCAACGCAATTCCAATATCGCGCATTCCGACCCGGTCGGAGTTGCGCGTGTGAGGCTGGACAGTGAAGGAACAGGGAACAGTGAAGTGGTTTAATGCTTCAAAGGGCTTCGGATTTATCCAGCGCCAGACGGGAGAAGATGTTTTCGTGCACTTCTCCGCGATCGCGATGGAAGGCTACAAGTCGCTCAACGAAGGTCAAGCCGTGGAGTTTGAAGTTAAGAAAGGCCCCAAGGGCCTTCAGGCTGAGAACGTTACCAGCCTCTAGTCTCTGACAGGAGTGCTACCGAGTGGTTCGGATGCTCTCCTTTCGAGATTCGAATCGAGATTATCAGCGAGCGCGGTCAAGGAGGAAGTTGTGCAAGTAATGCAGGAAGGTCAGACCATTAAGCATGAGACGTACGGCCTGGGTATCGTGACCGCTTCCGACCAGGAACGCACCGCCGTGGACTTTGACGATCATGGCCCCAAGCTGTTCGTCACCAGCATCATGACGGCCGAACTGATCGGCGAAGCGCCTGCGACTCCGCCAAAGACCAAGCGTCGCCGCAAGGCCTCTACGGCAGCCAAGGCCGCGAAAAAAGCTGCCGCCGCAGTAGCCGCCAGCCGTTCGTAAAGTTCTCTAAGCCAATCAGGATACCTTTGCGCCTAGTCGGCGCACGGGTGTGCCCGCTTGCATTTCTAATACAAATCCCGGTGATTATGATACGTTCTGACCTATGAAGAGTGTTGTGATGGTTCTCGGAGTCATACTTCTGGTTCTTGGCGTAATTGGGCTCGTCCACCCTAATTTCAACTATCACAAACAGGAAGAAGTCGCCAAGATCGGCCCTATCAAAGCTACGGTGGACGAAGAGAAAACCGCGCAAGTCCCGGCTGCGGTTTCGATTACTCTTCTCACTGTCGGCATTGTGCTCGTGGTGCTGGGGCCGCGCATGAAGCAGTAGCTTTTGTAATCGACGCCATTTGCGGTATCGCTCAAGGCTCCGGTCATCGTTTTCAACGCTTACTGCCACGCTCTGTCGCGCGCTAAACGCATTGACATCCCCCCAGCATAGGACTAAACAAGACCTATAGAAGTTTCGTCTCCAGGGGCCGGGTTTTAAAAACGGAGAGAGAGATGAAAAAAGATACGCCGAAGTACGTCTTGGGGCTTGGTGTGCTTCTTGGGTGTTTCTTCACTGTTTCTATTTCAACGCGGGCACAAACCGCCACAGGAGTCAGCGACAAAGAGATCCTAATTGGATCGTGCTCCGCGCTGGAAGGGCCCTCGCATTTTCTGGGCGCGGAAACTGTGAGTGGGGCGAAAGCTTATTTCGCCATGGTCAACGACGCCGGCGGCGTAGACGGCCGCAAATTGAAACTCGTCGCCTACGACGATAGCTATGATCCGGCAAAGACGGAAGCGTGCTTCAACCGCTTGATGGAGCAGAAAGTTTTCGCTCTGGGCTTCTTCGTCGGCACTCCCACCGCCGTGAAATACATCCCGATGGCGGAAAGCAACAAGATTCCCGTGGTTGGGCTTTTCACCGGCGCACAGACGCTATATGTCCCGCTGCGGCACTGGATTGTGAACGTTCGCGCCTCCTATTTTGATGAAACGCGCGAACAGATCGACGGGATGTGGGGAACGCTGGGTTACAAAAAAATCGGCGTGATTTATCCTGAGGATGCCTTTGGAGCGGCAGTGCTCGATGGTGTGAAGGCCGCGTTGAAGGCCCATGACGCTGAACCGGTCGCTGCGGCTTCCTACCAGCGGCAAACCGCGCAAGTCGGTGGCGCGATCGACATCGTGAAAGCGGCAAATCCGGAGGCCGTCGTTTTGGTGGGACCCGCGAATACGGTCGCTCCCATTCTCAAACAATCTCATGCCAGGGGTTGGAAGCCCCTCTTCCTGACGGTGTCCTTCGTGGGGACGGACGATTTGATCCAGGAAGCGGGCCCCGACTCGGACGGCATGGTAATCACCCAGGTCGTGCCACCCTACTACCTGACCGACTACAAGACGGTCGCCCTTTACCGCCGCGAACTGACGAGGTATTTCCCCTCGGCCCAGCCGAACTTCGTAAGCCTGGAAGGCTTTGTCGATGCGATGGTCCTGGTGGAAGGGCTGAAGCGCGCGGGAAAAGAATTAACGCGCGACGGGCTAATTCGAGGCATCGAATCCATCCATGAATTCGATATGGGCCTCGGCCTGCAGCTCAAATTGAATTTTTCATCGAAATCGCACAAAGGATTCGATCATGTGCTTCCCACGGTGATTCGTGGCGGCCGCGCCGTCCCTTTCACCGATTGGTCGACCGCTACGCCAAAGTAATTCAAAGGCACGCGTACAAAATGCGTTGTCCTGCAACTCTCGCTGGCAAGAGACGATGCGAAGCGCGAAATATTTTCGGTGTTACCTGACCGCGGATTCGGCCTGATCGAACGCGTGATACGAAGAACGCACCAGCGGGCCTGCTTCCACGTGCTTGAAGCCCATGGCCTCGCCGAGGATTTTGAATTCGGAGAATTCGTCAGGATGAACGTAGCGAACGATGGGCAGATGTTCGCGGGTCGGTTGTAGATACTGGCCTAGCGTCAGAATGTCCGTGCCCTGCGCAGCGAGGTCCTGCATCGTGGCCAGGACTTCTTCTTTTTGCTCGCCAAGCCCCAGCATCAGTCCGGTCTTCGTCGGAACTTCTGGATGCGCTTCCTTCGAACGGCGCAGCAGCTCGAGCGAACGTTCATACACTGCACCTTTGCGGACCTGCCGGTAGAGCCGCGGCACGGTTTCCGTATTGTGGTTGAGAATGTCCGGGCGCACGGCAAGAACCGCGCCTAACGCGTCCCAGTCACCGCGAAAATCAGGAATCAGCACCTCAACTTTGCAACCCGGAACGCGCCGGCGAATCTCTTCAATAGTGCGCGCAAAAATGTGCGCGCCCCCGTCAGGCTGGTCGTCGCGGTTCACCGAAGTCACCACCGCGTAGCGCAGCCCCAATCTTTCGACGGCTTCGGCCACGCGAAAGGGCTCTTCTTCGTCCGGCGGTCCGACTGGCTTGCCCGAAGGCACGGCGCAGAATCCACAAGCGCGTGTGCAAATGTCGCCTAGAATCATGAACGTCGCCGTGCCATGTTCCCAGCACTCGCCCATGTTGGGGCATCTCGCGCTTTCGCAGACGGTGTGCAGATCGAGCGTGCGCATGATGCGCTTCAGGTCCTGATACCGCTCGCCGCCAAAAAACTTGACGCGCAGCCAATCTGGCCGCGGATGCGCGGTCGGCGAAGGCACTGGCATGGCCGATACGTTCGAGATGATATGGAAAGGAGAGGCCATTGGGCTCAATTGAAACCCTCATTTTACGCGATTCCAGCACATCGTACAAACTGCACATGGAAAGCGTCTACGGTACCTTCGTTATTTCTGTGGCGTCGCCCGTCTGATGGTCTGCGATCTGAAAACGCAGAAACCGATGCACAGCCTGAAGTGCTTCGGGGTTCTTGGTTGTGATGCGGATGCGCGTCCCACGTTCCGCGTCCTCAACATTGTACTGAATGCTGTCGCGAAGCCGTTTCATAGCTTCGGTTCCCGGCGGATTCTGCGCGTGAATTAGCATGGGTGAGGAAAAATCTCCCGCCGCAAACATCTTGGCAATGTGCCCGAAATGCGAGCGAATTTCGTCGCGGCTCGTGGCGTCTTGGGAGTCATTGGATTCGGCTTCAATGGCCCCGCCGTCCGAGTAAAGCCGGAAATGATGCATCGTCTTCTCATGCGAGAATCCCATAACTTTATCCCCGCGTTCGACAACGCCTTGTGAAGCTTTGCGCTGTTCGTGCATCGGGCAGGACATTTTGTCCGCCGGTTTCTCCTGCTGCTTTTCCTGGGAGTTACCAGAGAAAACACAAAGGGCAAGCGCCGCTGCGATGATTGGTGCATTCATGTCCGTGAAAATCCTTTCTTTGTGCGATGCGAACTGCGTTTGTGTACGGCAGAGAAATCCGCTAGCGATTCAAGCAGGCCAGCCCTCTGCCGCGCAGGAGTCCTGGCAAGTCGGCCATCCCACTTACGCAAAATCACCTGGAGTTGCCGCCGCAACGCTCTCAGGTCCGCCAGGGATTGCTCCAGGCATCGGAGTTTTTCCGCTGCAAGGGCTCTAACATTGCGGCAGGGAGTTCCACCGCCATCGCGTGCCGCAAAAATGCCCGACAGCTCCGCCAGCGAAAAGCCCAGCCCGACCGAACGACGAACCGCTCGCACCCGCATCACCGCCTTTGGGGTGTACAGCCGGTATCCGTTCGACGCGCGCGCCGCAGGAGGCAGAATTCCAATGCGTTCGTAGTGCCGCAGGAGATCCGTGGTGACTCCCGTCAACTCGGCAAGCTCACCGGAGCGAAGCATCCTCTGGTCCACAGGAAATCTCCCAAACAACTAAAGTATCGACCCTGGAATCCGTTCCAGGGTCAGGCACTTTCTTAGACGGCTGACAATCCTGGCGGTTAAGAGCAAGATTTGTTTCGTATCGTATACTCAGGCGACGTGAGAATGACCATGAAGTTCTTTATCCTCGGCTTCTTCCCCCTCCTCCTTGCAAGCGTTGCCCCCGCGCAGACGGCTTCGAGCGGCCCTCCCATAACAAGACCCAGAACCGACGAATGCGCGATTTCGGGGATCGTAGTGAAACTCGCGGGAAGCGAGCCGGTAAAAACCGCGATGGTACAGCTTCAGAACCTGCAGGATTTGGCGCACACTGTCTCCGTAGTCACCGACGTGAGTGGCCGATTCGAGTTGAAAGGAATCGATCCCGGGCGCTACCGGCTGAAGGTGAGCCGCACAGGCTTTGTGACTCAGGAGTATGGCCAGAGAACACCAAATGATCCCGGGGCGGAAATTCGTCTCTCCCCAGGACAAAACTTACGCGACCTTCTTTTCCGCCTGATTCCGTGGGGTGTGATCGCCGGGAGGGTCCTGGATGAAGAAGGCGAGCCGCTTCCTTGGGCGCAAGTCAGCGCGTTGCGCGAAGTCTATTCCAATGGAAAGCGCAGGCTGTCACCGGAAGCCCTCGTCCCGACAAATGATCTTGGGGAGTTTCGGCTTTTTGGCCTCAAACCCGGCAGGTACTTTGTCAGCGCCAGGTACAAAGCGGGTCTGCACATCGTCGGCCGGGGAGAAGTGCGAGAAGATGAAAGCGACGACTCCCGGCCGGAATTCATGCCGATCTACTATCCCAATAGTCCTGATCCGGCGAGAGCTTCAACGATTGCGCTCAAAGCCGGTGAAGAAATCTCCACAGTCGAAATTCTCCTGCGGCCTGTGACGACCTATCGGGTCCGTGGCCGCGTCTACAACATGGTTGCTGGCAGGCGTTCAAATACCGGCGTCATCGTTCAATTGGAGCAGCGCAACAGTAACATTGCCTCGGGTTCGCCAGATCGTCAGTTAAATGTCGAAAATACTGATGGCTCCTTTGAAATTGCGGGCGTGCTGCCTGGCTCCTACACCCTGAGCGCCTTTTGGTTTGAGGATGGGCGGCGATATCAGGCACGGCAGTCTGTTGAGGCAGGCAACGCCGATGTAGAGGGCGTAAACCTTACAATCGTGCCCGGGATAACCGTACCCGGACGAATCGTCTGGGACGGGAAGCCAAGCTTGGACCGGGATGAACTCCTCGTCAGCATCACTCCCGCGGACTCGCGGGTTTCTTTCAATGTGCCCGCGAGGGTCGTGGGAAATTTATTTGCCTTGAAGGATGTTTTCGACGGAACTTATCGTTTGCGTGTGATTGGGCAATCGAAGGATTGCTACGTTAAGTCCATCCGCTACGGGTCTAGTGACAAGATCGAAAGCGGCTTCACCGTTTTCCGTGGCACACAATCTTCACTCGAAGTAACCATCAGTTCGCGCGGCGCTCGAATTCAAGGAGCCGTCACCGACAAGGATAACCTTCCTGTGACAGGCGTGTGGGTCGTTTTGGTGCCCGATGAAGCGCACCGCGATCAATCGCGTCTATTCCAAAAAGCAGCCACGGATCAATTTGGGCACTATCTGCTGAGAGGGGTTGTGCCCGGCGACTACAAGATCTTCAGTTGGGACGAAGTGGAAGATGGCGCTTGGGAAGATCCAGATTTCCTCAGGACATTTGAGGATCGCGGTCAGAAGATTTCGGTAGAGGAGGGGGACGCCAAGACGGCGGATATTGTCACGATCAGGACGAAAGTCTCCCAGTGATTGAAACTCTTCGGTGCCAATGAGCAGGATTACAGGGGTTGCCGCGAAGAGCGGATGAAATCGCGCAGAACAGTAACGTTGGGGCCGTAAGCGCCGATGCGTCCGGCATCTACAGGCAGTCCGAGACTCTCGGCAAGGTCGAGATCCACTCCTGCGTCGTCCAGCTCAGACAGGCTGAAACCTTGCGCTGGCAGCACGCGATTTATCCCTGTCGGATAGACCGGCCGAGGCGGGCGGTGACGTCGCCAGGGGCGCCGCGCCAGCTCGTAAAACTGCTTCCAATCGCGTTTGTGCCAAGTCGTCATTTCAATCTTAACTCCGGTCCCGTTCGAATCACCTTATCGCGTAGTACGTTTGCTTCAATCCTTTGATGCGCCTTCATCCGATAAGGTTCACCAGATTCCTGCCGCGCACCCATCCTCTACGGAACCGCTCCATGACTATTCATATACTTCATAAACCTGTCTGCAACCAATTTTCCTTGCCTGTTGTTTCAAACACGTTACGGGACGAATTGTTTCGCGAAACAGGACAGGCATGCCGCGGGATACTACACACCTTCGCGCAAAACTAATCAGCGCGATGATTCGCTCGCGCAGTCTCCGCGTGCAACAATTTTCTTGCCGACTTCTCTTCCATGAAATTGGACGAGCTGTATTAGCGAAGGTGAGGTCTGTTAGGGCAACTGATTGACACAAAGGTACCACGCAGAATTTCCACAATGGGCCGAAGCGCCCATGGAAACCAGGGCGCCGCGTTCCTAGTTTCGAAACGCCCTCTTACCAACGATTACCACGATCGCCGCGATCTCCGCCGCGCCCGCCACCTCCGCCATGGCCACCGCGTCCGCCTCCGCCTCCGCCATGGCCACCGCGTCCGCCTCCGTACCCGCCGCGCCCTCCGCCACCGCCACTGCGCTCCGCCTGGGGACGTGCTTCGTTTACTACGAGGTTTCTTCCCCCGAAATTCTGACCGTTTAAGGAATTCACCGCGCGATCTGCGTCTTCGTCGTTAGTCACTTCAACGAAGGCGAACCCGCGCGATTGTCCTGTAAACCGGTCGCGAATCAGATTGACGCCCGAGGGAGTTACACCGACTTGAGAGAACCACTCATTGAGCTGGTCTTCCGTCGCGGAAAACGGAAGATTACCGATATAGAGCTTCTTCACCTCTTACTCCTTCTGTCCGGAACCTAAAATGCGAGTCGCGGAGCGCGCTGAAGAGACAGCTTTCCTTTACCAGTACCGGCAGTCCGGTTGGCCGGGCCACCCCAGGCACGGGACCGTTGCTTCAGCGGTCTGTTGCATCGTCTCGGAAATTAACCCACTTTGCAACAGAAATTGTCCCAAATCGGGAAGCCCCATCCCCATGCTAATTCCTAAGGCCTTTCCTGTTCGCCGCAGTTTAGTGGTAGCATGCGGCCAATTTGCCCTGCCCGGGAGAGCCCTTATGCGCGGCACGATGATGGATTTCCCGTTGACGCTGCCCACCATCCTGGAGCGCTCCGGCAAGATTTTCCCGCGCGTCGAGATCGTTTCCCGCAGGCCAGACAAGTCCATCAATCGCACGTGCTATGGCGAATTCCACGGTCGCGCGCGCCGGTTCGCGGCTGCGTTGACGAAACTTGGTTTGCGACCGGGTGATCGTGTCGCCTCCATGATGTGGAATCATGCCGGCCACCTGGAGGCCTTCTTCGGCGTTCCGTGCGCCGGCGGCATCCTGCACACTCTGAATCTTCGTCTCCATCCGCATGAAATTGCCGGCATCGCCAAGCAGGCTGGCGACCGTTTCCTTTTAATTGACGACGTGCTCCTGCCGCTCTACGAAAAATTCCGCGAGGATGTTTCCTTCGAACGAGTGATCGTCGTCCCCTATGGGTGCAACACCATGCCCGAAGGTTTCCTGAATTACGAACAGCTGCTCGCGCAAGCTGGCGATGATTTTCGATATCCGCCTATTGACGAAAACGATGGCGCTGCCATGTGCTTCACCTCCGGCACCACCGGACATTCCAAGGGCGTTATCTACTCCCACCGCGCCTTGGTGTTGCATTCTTTTTGTTGCGGCCTCAACGAAGTTTTTGGCTTGAGCCATATGGATACCGTGCTGCCGGTCGCTCCGATGTTCCATGCCAACGCCTGGGGCCTCCCGTTCGCCTGCACCATGCTGGGCGCGCGCCTGGTGCTCCCTGGTCCGAATGTCGATCCGGAAAGCGTTCTTGGCTTGATGGTCGGTGAGCACGTCACCGTTGCTTGCGGCGTCCCCACCGTCTGGATCGCTGTGCTCGATGCGCTCGAGAAGAATCCCGCTCGGTGGAAATTCGACCATCCCATTCGCGTCGTCTGCGGAGGCACGGCGCCGCCTCTCGAATTGATTCGCCGGCTCGATCGCTTCAACTTGCACATCAAGCATCTGTGGGGCATGACCGAGACAACTCCCGTCGGCACTTCCGGCGGACTCCGGCCCCATATGCGCGACTTGCCCGAAGAAAAAAAATATGAAATTCGCGCCAAACAAGGTTGGCCGGCGCCCTTCGTTGAGATTCGCTTGATGCGCCCCGAAGGCTCCGAAGGCAAATCAACAGAAGTTCCATGTGATGGCGTCTCTTCTGGCGAAATTGAAATCCGCGGCCCGTGGGTCGCCGCCAGTTACCATGAATCGCCCGACCAGGCCCATCGCTGGACGGAAGACGGCTGGTTCCGCACCGGCGATGTCGCCACCATGGACGACGAAGGCTACGTCAAGATTGTTGATCGCGCGAAAGATTTGGTGAAGTCCGGCGGCGAGTGGATCAGCTCCGTCGATCTCGAAAATGCATTAATGGGTCATCCCGCCGTCAAGGAAGCTTGCGTCGTTGGGATTCCGCATCCCAAGTGGCAGGAGCGTCCGCTTGCCGCCGTCGTCTTGAAAGATGGCGCAACCGCGAGGCCGCAAGAGTTACGCTGTTTCCTCGCCGAAACTTTCGCCAAGTGGCAGCTCCCCGACGCTTTCGTGTTCCTCGACGCCATTCCCCGCACGTCTGTCGGCAAATTCAAGAAAATCGCCCTCCGCGAGCAATTTGCAAACTGGAAATGGGATTCGTAACAGGTTGCCATATCCGCATTTCTTCAATCTTCACAGTGCAATTCTCACAGCACAATGACATTCCTTTTGCAAACTACACACTTTCCCTGAATGGCTCTCAGCAATTCTCCCTACTCTAATTGCCACGTTCAACGGATTGCCAGAGGGTCTCGCGCTTGCTAAAAGCTAACCTGCAAATTCGGCGTCTACGGACGTTAGCAGCGGGACCCAGCAGGAAATCCCGGGCTTTAATGCCTGAGTTGTCCACCCGCATACCCGGAGAAAATTCTTCAACTGTTCAGCACTGGAGAACCCTCAAAATCCCTCGGCGTGCCGCTCTCCACGGATTCAGATTTGACGGGACTCGGAAGGGGGCTGTTTATGTTCACATTCAGAAAAGTATTGTCCCCATTCTGTGTTCTGTGTCTGCTGTGTGCTTTTGCTGTTAGTACTTTGCGCGCCCAGAGCGCCGGCTTCGTCTACGTCACAAATGCTGGCGGTAACTCCGGCCCAGGCGCTGGCGGCATTTCCGCCTATTCCATCGATAATCAAACTGGCAGCCTGCTCCCCGTCCCAGGGTCCCCCTTCGCGGACCCGGGAGGCCCATGGTCCATTGCAGTGGACCCTAAAGCCCGGTTCGCATACGTCGCCAACCGTGGCGACGACACCATCAGCGCCTACGCGATTAGCGGCACCGGCGCTCTCACGCCTGTTCCCGGTTCGCCGTTTCTGCAAGATCCTGCGGTGACCGGGGAACTCCCCGTGTCCGTTGCTGTCGATCCCGCGGGAAAGTTTGTCTTCGTCGCGAACTATAACTATCGGACCGTCCGCGCTTATCACATTGACCAGAATACCGGCGCACTAACCCAAGCCCCCGGCTCGCCCTTTCCGGCAGGAACAAATCCTCAATCGGTAACCGTGGATCTTTCTGGGAAGTTTGTGTACGTCGCGAACGGCTATCACAACGGAAACGGAACCGTTTCAGCCTACACCATTGACCAAACCGCGGGATCGCTGACGCCGATTCCCGGCTCGCCTTTCACAGTTCCCACAGATCACTCCAAGACCGGCTTTCCGGCCCCCGGAACGATGCCTTGCTCCATAACCGTGCATGCCACAGCCGCGGGACAGGCGCTCTATGTGGCGGATTCCTTTCAAAACGACATTTGGCAGTACGTCATTGAGGGCGCCACGGGAGCACTCGCGCTGTTTCCCACCTCTCCATTCTCCGTGCCGGGCGGCCCTTACTCCGTGAAAGCGAACTCCAGCGGTCCGTTTATCTACGCATCGAATTCGTACCCAAGCTATCCAACCGGCAGCGTTGCCGGCTACACCATTGACGCAGTCAGCGGCTCGCTGACGGCGGTTCCGGGTTCCCCCTTTATGGCGGGAACCGTTCCCGTCGGAGTGGCAGTCGATCCTGCGGGCCGGTTCGTCTTCACGGCAAATCAAGGCTCCGATCTCACCAACTACTCTGGCACCGTTTCTGTGTATACGGTCGACGCAAATACCGGCGCCCTTACTCCCGTATCTGGCTCGCCCTTCGCAGCAGGACCGGAGCCCACTTCCATCGCAACTGCTCCTGATCGGATTCCTGGCGCTGGGGCGCGACAGAGACGGAAGGGCCCTAATGGTCCCGCGAAAGGGCGGACGAATGCCAATCCCCCAACCCCTTTGTTTGCCGGGATTCGGCCGTCCGGCAATCCCGATGAGTGAATGCTGATTTGTGCGTCTCCAGCGCAGTCGCTATTCCGGTCGCAGCCTTAATTGCACGTCGAGTAAGGGATTGCGCACGTGGTAGAATGTGTTTGTGGCGAACACACGGACCGCAACTCTCAGCATACGGCTGAAACCGGAAATCAAACGCCGCCTGGCGAAGCTGGCGGCGGCATCTGGCCGAAGTTCGAACTTCCTCATCTCCGATGCCGTCGAATCCTATGTTGCCGACCAGGAAAGAATGCTTGCGGAGATTCGTCTGGCGGACCGTCAGGTAAAGTCCGGGCACTACATCAAGCAGGACGATATGAAGGCTTGGTTGCTCTCTTGGGGCACGGACCGCGAACTCCCACCCCCTAAATGCGTTTGCGGTAAAAACCACGATGCCGAGGCATCGTGACGGAGAGCCGCCGCCGGTACGGATTGTCTGGTCACCTCTGGCATTAGCCCGGCTCCAGGAAATTCGCGCTTACGTGGCGCTGGATAATCCCAGGGCGGCAGAACGCTTGGCCACTCGCATCGTCGCCGTCGTCGAAGCCCTTCGGAGCCACCCCCATCTGGGGCGAGCAGGAGCCGAGCCGGGAGTCCGGAGCTAGTCATCGGAGGCACTCCCTACTCCATTTTTTATCGCATCCGCGGTCAACGCATCACAATCAGCACGGTCTGGCACGCCGCTCAATCAAGATGACCATCGTCGGCCGGCGCGGGAGAACTGTTTCCCCCCAACAATTAACAGCAATGGGGACCTCTAGCGTGTCGCTCCGGTCAGGCTGGCGCGGCGCTGCTCGATAAGCTGCAGGAATTTTGGCTTTTCCTTCAACCACAGCGCTTCCAGCTCTTTGCTGAAACCAACAAGGACCCAGGGCATTCGCCGTTGCAGGG
>DASQYT010000190.1:0-9603 GCA_035639075.1 Candidatus Elarobacter sp. | reverse complement strand
CGGACAAAAGAATTCGTTTTCATGCGCGTCAATTTCCTTTCAAACGGGATCGAGTCAGCCGCACATCGGCCTGTTATTGGCTAGAGGTAGTTGACACGCATGGGGCGGACGAGTACTCTCGCCCGTGAGGACACCAACTCTTCCTGGACTAACGGCCGGAAAGACTGCGTGTCATGACCCCGCGGCTGCCACCGCGGGGTTTTTCTGATTCTCGCCAAAAACAGCCGCGAAGCCGGCTGCACCCGTATAGACGAACCACTGGGGGCGAATGTTTCGTCATCACGTTGTAAAATCTTGTCCATCATTGCCACAACAAGAGTCCACGGCGCTCTTGCCCGTCACTATTCGTGTATTCGCTCTCTCTTTTGTCTTAAATCTTCATAAAGCAATGCATTTCTATTCCAATTCTTTTTCATTCCGCGCGTCACTTGGTGTGACCGCATGTTGCGCGCCGCACCGTGCAGCGGCAAGCGTGTTCATTTATACTCTTTGTCACTTTTCGGATATTTGAAAGATGCGGATTCTCGTTCTCAGCGATTTGCATTCAAACGCCACTGCGCTGGATGCCGTCCTTGATGCCGTGAAGGACCGCTGGGACATCTCCGTGTGCCTCGGCGACGTCGTAGGTTACGGGCCCGACCCCAATGAAGTCACCGCGCGCCTGCGCAAGCTCGCTACACATACCATTCGCGGAAATCACGACAAAGCAGTCACCGGATTGATGCCCACTGATGATTTCAACCCCGTCGCGAAATCCGCCGTGGATTGGACGCGTGCCCAACTCAAGCCTGAGCACCTCGCGTGGTTATCGGCGCTGCCCCCCGGACCGCTTGCGACGGACGGCGTGGTTCTGGTCCACGGCGCGTTTCAAGATGAAGACGAATACGTCTTCACACCTGCGCAGGCCCTTGACGGTCTCCTGGACTCCACCGCACCTGTCACTTTCTTCGGCCACACGCATCACCAAGGCGGGTTTTCCTACCAAGACGCGCAGCTCGAGGTACTCCAGATTCACCCGCGCCCCAGCGAATCCTTTGCAGCGCTCCGTGTTGAGCTGCCGCGCCGTTATCTCTTGAACCCTGGTTCGATCGGGCAGCCACGTGACGGCGATCCGCGTGCCGCTTTTGCGATCGCCGATTTGGAGCACCAGGTCATTGAGTTCTGGCGGGTGCCGTACGATATTTCCGTCGTGCAGCAGCGCATGCGCGCCGCGCACCTTCCAGAACCGCTGGTTCAGCGACTCCTCTTGGGCCGTTGAAGGTCACAAGCTGCTGCGCATAGACAAATTTCTGAAAAGATAGTCCAAAAGCCGCTTATGGCACTTATTATGGCCGTGTGGAATTCGCCGCCGAACTGCAAGCCAGCCTCCAGGAGTTTTGCTCTCTTATGGATGCGGCGCGCGCGCGAATCGAATCGTCGTGGAGCTGTCACTGGTTTGCGCATCATTCTTCCGAAGAATGGCTGCGCCGCCGTTGCGCACCGTCTCGCGGCACTCGATCCAAAACTCGCCGTGGAACTTTACGAGCACGACGCAGCGCTAAATATTCTCGAAAAGATTGACCCGCAGCGCGCGGGCAACCTGGATACTTGGCTCGTCCCGCATCGCGAATCGGAGGCACTGCTCGCGCAAGCCCGCTCCGCGCTGGATGCTATTGTAGGGGCGCCCCGCAAGCCGTTACTTTGCATCCTGCGGCGCAATCCCGCGAAGTGTGGCTGCGCTATCGTGGCCTGGCGTTCGCGCGCTGGGACAATGGCCGCGTCTTTTTCGGGATTAACGACGCCAGCGAGGAACTTACTCCCGCTTCGCGCCCAACGCTAAGGCGTATTCTGCACGATCTGGAAGTTCACCGCCATCCTTTGGCCAGAGACACGCGCCATTCGCTCCACCGCGCTCAGCCGGAGCGCTGGCTGGAATCCATGGTTCGCGAAGACATCACACGCGTCGATGCCATGCTCGATCAGCGATTTGTCTATGCGCAGGTGTTTGCCAATGCCGGGGGCGAACACGGCATTCTCGACCTCCTCACCGTGACACGCTCCGGAAGGCTGGCGATTATCGAATTGAAGGCCAGCGAGCACATTCATCTGCCTCTGCAAGCCGCGGACTATTGGCTGCGCGTTCGCCGCCAGTTGCAGAGTGGGGAGATCGCTCGCTATGGTTATTTTCCAGGCGTTGCTTTGCAGCAGGCTCCGCCGCTCGTTTATCTTGTGGCGCCGGCGCTGCGATTCCATCCAGCAACGGACGATCTCTTGAACTGTCTCTCAACTGAGATGGAAATCGTGCGCGTGGGGCTTGCCGAAGGCTGGCGCCGCGGCCTTCGCGTGGTCATGCGGCAATAGCTGTTTCGTAAATCGTTAGCCGCCACACCACCGCGTTATCCACATGCGATTTTTCTCGCACAAGAATTTTTTGCACTCGGCGGCCAGTCCATAGGTAGAATGTCTCCCCTAGTCAAACGGATAAGAACTGTGCAGGTCACAAATTTTTCAGTTACCATTCGGCAGGCAGGCCGGGTATCTCTGGTTGACGTATGCGGGCGCTTAACCTGCCTTGAGGTCGGCGCTTTACGCGATTCGATTTCTCGGCTGCTGAAGCAGGGCCGGAAAAACATCGTCCTGAACTTAAGCGGGCTCCAATACCTGGACAGCTCTGGGATCGGCGAGCTGGCGAAAATTTACATTTCAGTGGTCAAAGTGACTGGACAGCTGAAGGTGGTCGGCTTGTCGCCGAAAGTGGAAGATTCTCAAAATTACGCAACTCTACCAATTTTTTCCGGAATTCCCGAGCGAGGAGGCGGCTTTACAGAGTTTTCCGGAATCCAGCCTCCATGAAACCATGTAAGTAAACTAATATTTTTTGGCCTAAAAGGAGAGAAGCGGTTAGGGCCATAGCCCTAACCGCCTCCCGGGGTGTGTCCTCGAAGTGGTATTGATATGTTAGATGGCTGCCAGCGAAAAAGGTTTCCTTTGTCAAAAAGTTTTTTCAAGAAATCGATTTACTAGCGTAAATGTCAGTAAAACAAATACTTACGCCACCGTTCGTCACGGTGCCCGATCAGCCTCATGAGCTGCCTGGAAGTATGCAATGTAAACGGACGAGGTTTTCGCGCCAATTTTAGCCCCGCTTCTTCCGGAGTCCGATCACCTTTGCTGTTATTGCAACGGTAACAGCAGGCCACCAGGTTTTCCCAAGTGGATCGGCCCCCGCGCGACCGCGGCACAACGTGGTCGAGCGTCAATTCAGAACTCGGAAATACCCGTACGCAGAACTGGCAGGTGTTGCGGTCCCGTAGCAAGATATTCTTCCGCGAAAGCGCCCGGCTCTGCTGCGGAATATGCCGGTACGCCAGCAAGCGGATCACGGACGGTACCTTATGCGCATGCGCCGCGGAATGCACCTCAGCGTTGTGCATCTCTTCCGCCTGCGCCACACCCTTCAGCATCAACACCATCGCGCGCCGCACGGCTGTCACGTTGATCGGTTCGTACGTGGCATTCAGTACCAGCACCGGCTCCTGCATCAAGGATACACGGCGGGGCGAAATCAGATTGTAGGATCTACTGCCTGCGGGACCCTCGGAGCCGGGCATAATCTCGCCCGCCACTTCGGGGGTATAGCGCCCCCGGGAATCGACCGACATGTGCCGGTTTGCGCCCATCGCGCCTTCCTCGGGTTATCTTACCACTCCCTGGTGTCTGGCAGGGGGTTTCTGAGGGCCCGCGCTACGGTAAGCCCAATAACAGACTTGGCTCCCGCCTCTCGCAGCGCTCGTGCACAGGCATCCAGCGTCGCTCCAGTTGTCAATACATCATCTACCAGCAAGACGCGTAGGTTGTCAACCTGGCTGCCTGGACGTGTGGCAAAAGCGCCACGGACGGACTCCCAGCGCTCTTCCAAACTCAGCACTTGTTTGTCTGGTCGTGCCCGCGTGCGCACCAACAGCACGGCTTTATGCGGCAATCGCAGTCTTTTTGCCAGCGGCTTAGAGAGGAGCGCTGCCTGGTTGTAGCCCCTCTCTCGCTCCCGCTCTCGATGTAAAGGTACTGGAACCACCACGTCTGCTGCCAGGCGATTCGCTTCACTGTTCACTACTTCAGCCAGCCGGTCGGCAAACCACGCTCCGAGCGGCTCGATCTGCTCAAACTTCAGCAGCAAAATTGCTCGCACAATGGCATTTTCATACAGTGCAAAGCTGCGCGCTCTGTCAAAAGCGTACGTCCTGTCCTGACAAGCGGGACAGAACAACGGCGGCTCCGGCTCTTGCTTCCAGCCCGGCAGAGGCCGCCCACAGATCTCGCATAATGTGCCCGCCACACGTCCAAACGACGACAGGCATTCCTCGCAAAGCGGAACCCTGCTGGCGGTCGTCAACAGGTTGTTGCAGATGCGGCACCCGGAAGGAAAAAACACGCTGACGAGAGCGTCTCTAGCCTGCGCGAACCACGCGCGCACACGTTGCTGTTTTGCTGCCGATGCGTCACTGGATGAGCTCGCGCGCCCCACGCCGGCAAGAATCTACCCTTTTTATGCTTTAATTAAAGATAAAAAGTACCTTTGGGTAACGCATGTTTCTAAAATGCTTCCGGAAAGGAGGGTTATTCAAAAGCCGTGGTTACAAACTCTCGTTGCTCATTTATTGCAGCAGTCCTTGCTCCATTTTTTCCTGACAGGCGATACAATGCTTCGCCCACGGCACGGCTTCCAGCCGCTTCTGCTGGAGCTCTTCCTGGCAATTCGCGCACACGCCGTACTCGTCGCTCTGAATGCGCTTCAGCGCTGCGTCAATCATGTTCAGGATTGCGCGGTCCGTGTTGGTCATCCCAAACAGAAATTCCTTCGTATAGGAGTTCGCCGCCTTGTCCGCCAAGTCCACCGTCGGATCTTCGTCCGCGGTGCGGCCCTCTTCCTGTGTCCGGGCGATGGTTTTCGTCAACTCTTCCCGCCGCGCCAACAATTTCTTCTTGTAGTATTCCAGTCTTTTCTTGTCCATGCCTGCTTTGACCTTGTCTGTGCCCTTGTTCATGTTCTTTAGCGTACCTATTAGTGCATGCCCCGTCTTATGCTCATTCCAAGATGATCCCGCTCTACGAGCTTTTCGGGCCATCTAAAAACTCCGTAGTGTAGGCTGAGTTGCAGACGGTGTCAAGCGTTGTGGGCAGAATGGCCGAAGGATGATAACTCGCGTGCCTTTTTCGAGCACCGATTCAAGTTAATTATTGCATTTAGGGTTCAAGTCTTTTGCTCTTTGGCCTTACGGAGTTTTTTCCCCCAAATTATCAATTTCACCCGATTGTCAGCGGGCACGGCTGACCTTAAATTTCCCGCGACGCGCAGCAAGCGTACTTCATTGTCCCGAAGTGAGCCAGTCATCTTACGGTTTCTGGTTACTCCTGCTCGCCCTCAGGCGTGCGTGTCAGCTACCAATTCAAGGAGGATTGCATGCATCGATCAATATCACTCAGGCGCTGTTCCATCGCATTTGCTCTCGCGGCGGCGCTGTTGACCTGGCCTGCGGCTGGCTATGCACAGCTCGGCGGGATATTACCGCCCCCGCCGACCACTACAACGGGAACGGTTTTAGGGAATGCGAGCGCGGTCCAAGCGACCATCCTCGGCATGACCACCGTATTGAGCGGTACCGGATCTATCGGAAGCAACGACGCCCTCGATGCTTCCGTGCTTACGGGTGGCGTTCCTTCGACGCTCACTGCCGAAACGCTGAGTGCAAGCGCCATCAGTTATGCCGATGAGGTGGACTCAGCAGCTTCACTGGGAAACCTGAGTATGACTGTAGCCGGGACCGGCATTACGGCCGATTTCGTAATGGCGCAAGCATCACAGGTAGCGGGCGCTCCAGGGAGTGGAAGTTCAACCCTCACCAATCTTTCGATTAATGGAATTCCCGTCGCCGTCACCGGAGCCCCGAACCAGGCGATCCCCGTTCCCGGCGGCCAGGTGATTATTAACGAGCAGACGATTTCATCCACAGGGACGGCCGTAGTGAACGCCCTGCACGTTGTTGTTACCGGAGTTGCCGACGTCGTGGTCGCATCCGCGACCGCTGGTATCTCTTAGCCTCACGACAAGTGAGCCAGATGCGAGAGGAGAAAGCACAAATGAACGAAAGAGCAAAAAGAATCTGTAGATTGGCCTCCGGACTCGTCGTACTGGCGCTCGTCGTGACCAGCGGGATTCTGGTGGTCGGAACTGCGACGGCGCCTCCAGTAAAGGCCTGGGCAACGCCGCCGTGCGACTTCCTGACGGGTGGCGGATGGATCGTTTACAACGGTAATAGGGCGAACTTCGGTGTCGGGGGCGGGTGCAAGCACGGTTCGCCGACGTGGGGCCACCTTGAGTATATTGACCATGGCACTGGCTTGAACGTTCACTGGACCAGTATCACGGAATATCAATTTCTCGATGATGGTAGCAACGGTACGGACCCGAAGACGGGCCAGCCCATCGGTACCCGGAAAATCTGTGGCACGGCCAGGACAAACCAGTTCGGTGACGTCAATTTTGCCGTTCGCGCCAGAGACGCGGGCGAACCAGGTGTTAACGACCAGTTCGACATCCGGTTGACGGATTCGACCGGCACAATCGTCTGGTACAGCACGGCCAATGAATGCACTTGGCACTATTTGGGCTCGTATGCTCCATGCGCGCCTGGAGACGGCGGCGGCGGAAACATCCAGCTACACAAACCCAATCCGTCAACCTCGGGGAGCTTCGGAGGTTCGTGCCCCGCGTTTCCTGACTAGACGATGTCGTGCTGCAGCCACGGCTCCTGGAGATGCACATCAGCGCAACTATGCTGGTGGCCTTCAGGAGCCGGGCGCGATAGTCGATCTCCTACCGGACTGCTAAGGAACAATAGGCAATGCCAGCGCAGACGGATGCCCCTTGTCGTGATAAATCAAGTTGGTCGCTTTGACCATGCGCGTCGCGCGCGACTGTTCTTCGCCGGTATTTAGGTTACGGTCGAAGCGTGGGAAATTGCTGCTGGAAATCTCCAGCCGCAGCTTGTGCCCCGCGAGAAACACATTGCTCGTCGCCCACAAGTCCACCGATATGTGATAAGTCTCGCCCGGATTCGCCAGCTCCGGCTTCTCCTGCGAATTCCGGTAACGCAGACGCAGGATCCCGCTCGTCAGGTTCTGCGCAAACCCATTCGGCCACACGTCTACGAGCATTCCCGTGAGGTCCGTATCCACGGCTGAACTGCTAACAAATAAGTCCAGCGAAACCGGCCCGGTCACCTCGGTGTCCTTTGCAAACGCCGGTGCGGTGTAGACCAGCACGTCGTTGCGGGCCTCCGCGGGCCTCTGGTCTTCCGGCCCAATTCCTGTAGGCAGCGCGCCGCAGCACAGCGGCCCGCCTATCGTTGGCACAGCGTCAGTAGGGTCGTAAACGTATTGGTCCGGCTTCTCCTCCGCGGGAGCCGCCGTACTCAAGGCGCCGTTGCCAGCGACTCCGTTCGCCGCGCCGGAGGAGTGCAGGTAATACTTCGTGCTTTTCGCTCGCGTCAGCGGCCAGTCATCTTCCTCGCGCCACTCGTTTTTCCCCATCACGAAAATCTTCACCGGCTTTTCCTTGTCCACTCCGTTCGTCTCGCCTTTCAAGAGCCAGTCGTACCAACGCAGCGTCAGCTCATCGCCATCGATTGGCAATTTTTCTCCAAAGTCTACAGCGCCGACTTTTCTGCTGCCCCAACCTCCGGCATGACCTCCTACGTACACAAGCAGCCGCTGCCCGCGCTGTGCTGCTTCCGTGCCTGCCTCCGTCTTCAGTCGCGCATAATTTTTTAGCGTGCCGCCTAGAAAAATGTCGTACCATGCGCCCAGGTTGTACACCGGCACCTGGATTTGCGCGTAGTGGTCCTCGATGGAAATTTGCTTCCAATACTCATCGAAATTCGGATGCGCCAGCCAATCCGTGAAATAGGGCGCCAAACCCTCCGCTTCCGGCGCTTCTAGCACAGGGTATGCGCGCAAGGGCAATATCTGCGTCCATCCAAGCGCGTTACCGCTGGATTCCACCCGCCGCCGCATCGTGTTCGTCGACAGGCCGGTCGCCCACGATTCGTTGAACCACTGCTCGAATGCCCCGCCCTGATAAGCCCAGCCGTCATGATAGTTCGACGCCGTCACGTTGGGGCAAATTCCCGCCAGGTGTGGCGGTTTCGCGATTGCCGCCAGAAATTGCGTCGCCCCTACGTACGACCCGCCAAACATCCCCACCTTCCCATTCGAGTACGGCAGCGCCGCTGCCCATTCCACTGTGTCATACCCATCCCGCGATTCGTTCTTGAACGTGTACCAGTCCCCCTCCGACGTGAATCGCCCGCGCACATCCTGAGCAATCGCGACGTATCCGCGCGCCGCCGCCTTCAATCCAAAATTCGTCTCACCCGTCTTGTCATACGGCGTGCGCACCAGCAACACGGGAAACTTTCCGTCCGCTTTCGGTCGGTAAATGTCCGCGCGAAGTGTTATCCCGTCGCGCATCTTCGCCGCTACGTTGCGCTCTACAATGACTTCGTGATTCTCCGCCGCCATCACCGCTGGCGTCACCAACACCAGTGTCAGCACGATCGCCGCAAAAAAAAGAACCGCCCGTTTTGCTAGCAGCAACCCATGTTGTTTTTGCATTCCAACACCCCCCCGAGGGTTACACAGCGAATCCTGAGTGGTGGAGCCTAGGCCGAGTCCTCGCCAGTGTCAAGGCTACCCGGTCTTGGCTACCCGGTCTTGGGCGCAGCGTTGTCTCTATACCAACTTCAGTGCGAAAGCTCCGAAATACGAACGTGCTTTATCCGCAGTGAATCCTAAATTTAGCGATGTTACTTACGGAATCTAACGTAAGTAAGAAGCGTGCCAGTCCGAACTAGAACTTGATGTCTCACTAAGAATCATTCCAGAAACGTTTGAGGTGGCTTTGCTCCCCGAACTTCGTCCTTCCTTTTAGTCCCGGATTAAGGTTCCACCGTTCTTGGGGCTGCTTCCGGTTGACGGCCATCAGGAAGCGCGCCGCCGAGAACGGTCTGTGGTGAGTTGCAGGTCTGGGCAGGAGAAAGGGATGTACTCCGTTCCTCGGGGCATTCTGGCCGTCGCAGTTGTTCTCGTTTCGAACTTTTCCGGAACAGAAGCACTTCCGCAGGCTATCAACTTCATCCGCCATGCCGCTGATCCACTGCCGCTTGCTAAGAGCGATCTTGGACGTGCGTATTGCACGGACCGCTCGGCCAGCGAAGTTCACGCCCTTCACGCCCCTACCGCAGCTGGCGGTGAAGCAGACTCACCGTGCGACACGCCGCCAGTGAGTGTGCCGCGGGTAAACCCGTGCAATCCGGCAAGCTTGGCGCCAATCGGCTGTGCCGTGAGCAGAGATGTGGTGCAAGAGAGTCTGACAGCCATGGGAAAGCCAGGCCAGAAAATCACGCGCGCGCGCGAAAGAGTTTTGGAGATTCTGCAAAGCGGAAATGCATGTTCGGCATGGTTCCGCGAAAAAGATCCAAATTCGGCCAGCACCTTCCGAACGCTCAACTATGCCGTAGATCACCAGGGAGAGGTGGTCGTCCACGTTTTAAGAGATACCGGGCC
>DASQYT010000189.1:0-3531 GCA_035639075.1 Candidatus Elarobacter sp. | reverse complement strand
GAGCGCCGCCGGCTGGAAATCGCCCGCTCTCTTACACTGCAGCCCTCGTTTATTCTTCTCGACGAACCTTTTTCGGGAATCGACCCTCTAACCGTCAAGGATCTGCAGGAAATTATTCGCGAACTAGCGACATCGGGAATTGGCGTGCTAATTACGGATCATAACGTCCGGGAAACTCTCAGCGTCACGGATCGCGCATACATCCTGAAAAGTGGCAGAATATTCCGGAAGGGCCGCCCGGATGAATTAAGCAACGATGCGGAAGTCCGGCGCGTCTATCTGGGCGATCATTTCCGCCTAAACTAGGATTAGAACAAGGAACACGGGACATCCATGGCCTGGCAAGGACTCAAACTCAATCTCCGCGTGGCGCAGAAGCAGATTCTGACGCCCGGTCTCGTACAGATGGTGAGCGTCCTCGCGCTGAATCGCCTCGAGCTGCGCGAAATGATCAACCAGGAGATGATTGCCAATCCCGTCCTTGAAGAGCAGAGCGAAGAACCCACGCAAACCGATAACTACAGCGACGAAACCTTCCTGAAAGCAGAAACCGAAAAAGTTCCGGAGAAACCTGAAGCGAATCCCTTTGACGAGTTCGATGTCGGAACTTTCTTCAACCAGTACTTGGATACTGGCGGCGACGGCGGACAATCGCAGGAGCGCGAAGTATCCGAACGGCCTTCCTTCGAAAAGTTCCTCTCTTCCCCGAGCGGCTTGACCGATCATCTCCAATGGCAATTGAGTGTGACGATCTGCTCGGACGCTGTAAAAGAGATCGCTGACAGCATCATCGGTAATCTTGATGAGAACGGCTACCTGACAGCTTCTACGGAAGAGCTGACCCAGAACGGAAAATATTCGCAGGACGATCTGGACGACGCGCTGGCGGTGGTGCAGGACTTCGACCCCATCGGAGTGGGTACCCGGGATTTGCGCGAATGCTTGCTCCGGCAATTGAAAGCGTTTGATCCGCAGAACACCCTGGCTCAGCAGATCGTTTCCGAACACTTGAAGCAGGTGCAGTCCAATCAACTCAAGGAAGTGGCGCGTGCGCTGAACCGGCCACTGGAGGTTGTGAAGCGCGCGCTGGACGTGATCAAGAAGCTCGATCCCCGGCCCGGCCTGCGGTACAACAAGACGGAGCCACGCCTCGTCGAGCCCGATGTCTACTTCCGCAAAGTGGATGACCAGTGGCAGGCCTTCCTGAATGAAGACGACATGCCGCAACTCCGGCTAAGTCCTACTTACCGCCGCCTGCTCGTTAAAGATGCCGCCGACCGCGACGTGCGTAACTACGTGAAGGAACGTTTCACCGCCGCCGTGCAGTTGATGAAGAACATCGAACAGCGCAAGCACACCATCTTGCGCGTTTGCCAGTCCATCATCGCGCGCCAGGGCGAATTCCTCGATCACGGCCAGGATGCGCTAAAGCCCATGATGATCAAGGAAGTTGCGGAAGAAGTTGGCGTGCATCCCTCCACGGTAAGCCGTGCGGTGGCCAGCAAGTACGCGCACACGTCGCAGGGCGTGTTGGAGTTGCGCTCATTCTTCAGCGAGTCCGTGAACGGGCCGGAAGGCAGTGGCATGTCGCTGCTGACGCTCAAGCGCCTCGTCAAGAAAATGATTGAAGAGGAAGACGCCGCGCATCCGCTGACCGACGAACAGATTGCCAAGAAGCTGGATGACGCCGGCATTCACGTCACCCGCCGCACCGTCGCGAAATACCGCGAAGACATGAGAATTCCCAGCACCCACCAGCGCCGGGAAAAGAGCTGAGCGGCTCGCACGTGAAGCCGCAAGCGCGACACGACACCAGGCAACTCGTTATCCTTACAGGCCTTTCCGGTTCCGGAAAAAGCACCGTCCTCCACGCCTTCGAAGATATGGGCTTCTACTGCGTGGACAATCTTCCCGTAGAGCTCATCCCTATTTTTGCGGAGCTGCACGCGGCCGGTGAAGGAGATTTCGCGCGCGCGGCCCTGCTGGTGGACGCACGCGAGGGCCTGCAACTTCAGAAATTGCCGCCGCTTTTGAAACACCTGAAGAAAAATCATCCCATCACGCTTGTTTTCATCGAAGCGAACGAGGATGCTCTCCTGCGGCGCTACAGCGAAACGCGCCGTCCGCATCCTTTGGGAAAGAACTTTTCCGTCCGCGAAAGCCTATTGCACGAACGTGCGCTGATGGCGCCGATCCGCAAGCTGGCCGACGTGGCCATTGACACCACGCAATTCAACGTACATGAGTTGCGCCACTTCGTCACCGAGCGGTTCAAAAATCCGGACAAGCGCCCAATGCTGGTTTCCGTTGTGAGCTTCGGGTACCGCTATGGAGTGCCGTCGGATGCGGACCTCGTTCTCGACGTGCGGTTTCTGCCCAACCCCCATTTCGTGCCGCGCCTGCGGCCTTTCACCGGCCAGGACCCGAAAGTGCGCAAATATATCCGCTCGTTTCCCCAGACCGGCGAATTCCTGCGGCGCATCGAAGGCCTGCTCACCTACTTGATCCCTCATTACATCCGCGAGGGAAAAAGCTATCTGACCATCGCGTTTGGCTGCACCGGCGGGAAGCATCGCTCTGTCATGCTCGCGGAGTCGGTGAAGGAATCGCTCGTGAAGCGCGGGTTTTCCGCCAAAGTTATTCACCGCGATATTGAGAAGTAAGGATATGAAGGCAGATATGGCGGCAACGCCTGAACGATTAGATGCACGAGCGTGCCAAAGTTCTTACGTCGTTTTGGGAGTGATATTCGGCTTCCTCTTCGTTATGGGGATCTGGCAGATTACAGTCCCGGGGGGGGACTGGAGACTCACTCTGCTGACGGGCACCGCCTTTTTCTTGTCCATGTTATGGGTCGGGACTATTCGGATCCAGTACTCCGAAGGTAGGTTGTCTTATTACACTTTGTTTCGCGGAACCCAATCCCTAATGCTGGAGGACATCGAGAGCGCGGAAACAAAAGTGATCGGAACCGGCAAAGGTTCGTGCCGATTGTTATTGATTTATCTTCGGCCGGAAAAAGTGCAAAAACCAATTGCTGTGAAAATCAAACCGTTCTCCAAAGAGGATGTGGGGCGGCTCTTTGATCTTCTCGGTCCGAAACTTAAAGGTTCGCGCCGGATTGGTGTCTATACTGATGAGAGCGCCTGAAAGTGACCCGCCGAAACTTGACACGCCGCAACGCGGCGAATAGCGTACCAAGTGGACAAATCAGGGAGCCCGCAGCGTGGCCTTGTTGTTGACACCACAATGGAAGCGATTGCTCAGTTACGTGCGGCCGTACTCGCTCCGGCTTTCAGCGGGCGTGGTGTTGCTGGCGTTTGTCGCGCTTGCCGAAGGCGCCGTGACTCTGCTGATCGTGCCCATTTTTGATCGCGTTCTCAATCCCACCAGCAGCGATTCCAATGTATTGCTCTTCAAGGTGCCCTTCGGTGGCCCCCCGCTCTATGTGAACCACCTCTTTCCGCACCGGATTCACAACGTCTGGCCCGTGGTTTCCATTTCTTTGCTCGTGCTCTTTGCGTTCAAGTC
>DASQYT010000188.1:0-18228 GCA_035639075.1 Candidatus Elarobacter sp. | reverse complement strand
CGCGGCTCTTGCATGAGACGGAAGAACCATTCGAGGCCGTGCTCGCGCATCCAGCGAGGGGCCTGTTTCTTTCTCCCTGAAAGCATGTCGAAGGCCGCGCCTACGCCAACCATAACGGGGATGCGCAGTTTGTCTTTGTGGACGTGCATCCAGCGCTCTTGCTTTGGCGTGCCCAATCCGACCCAGAGAACGTCTGGAGCGGCATGGCCTATCAGCTCCTCTATTTGCTCGTCTTCTGTTGCAGTCAGCGGGCGAAAAGGAGGCGAGTACGTTCCAACGACGTTTAGTCCGGGAAAGCGGGCTTTTAGCGATTCTGCAAGGCGCTCGGCAACGCCCGGCTCTCCTCCGTAGATAAAATGGCGGTAACCCCGTCCAGCGCTTTGTTCGCAAAATGCCAGGAGCAAATCCGGCCCGTAAACGCGGCTGCGCAGAGAGTTGCCTCGGCGCCGCCCCAACCAGACGACTGGCATGCCGTCAGGCACTACCAGATCCGTTGCGTTCAGAATCTGCTTGAGCTCTGGATCGTGCTGAGCCTCGACAACACCGTGCATGCCGGTGGCAGCGATGGAGTGGCATCTGTCACGCTCGCGAATCCATTCCTTCATCTGGGCGACGACTTGTTTGGGTTGGACGGCGTGCGTTCGAACTCCCAGCACATCAAACGTCGGCTTCTCGAATCGCCGTTTCATGGGCTCTGGCGGCGCGACTTTGGCGCACCGCGCTGGTTTCGCCAAGACTGCATAGATGGAAACACCAAAATTGCCGAGCGGAGAGCGTTCCAGGCGCGCAGCGATCCGGCGGTAGGCGTCTTTAAAAGGCAGAGGGAATGAATCGAGCGGGGGGAAAATGAATCCGGATTTTTGAATTTGAAACCCAATGCCTCGAGCCATTGCAAAGAGCTTGCGGCGCGCATAGATTCGCGCGTGACAAAGGCGTCTGTGCAGAAATTCCGGAAGCCAAGAAACCAAGGGGATATTGGGACCGATCTCCAAGCCGCCGACGTGGCAAGGGTGGCTTTCGAAGGGGTACAACTTGTTCGGAACAAAAAGGATCAACAAACCTCCCGGCTTCAATACGCGAAAACACTCCGTCAGCACTTTCGCATCGTTCTCCGTGTGTTCGAGGACTTCGATCATGGTGACGGCATCGAAACTGTCCGAAGCAAAGGGCAGCTGTTCGCCTCTTCCCTGTACGCGTGGAATGGCTTCTTGAAACGCCTGCAGATGCGGCATATGAAGATCAATTCCGCAAACGAACTCGGCTCGCCGCGCCAGTTCCTCCGTATAGCAGCCATTGCCACACCCGAGATCGAGGACCCGCAAGCCTCTCAGGTCCAGCGTCTTATCTATCTTTCCCATGCGTTTCGAAACAGCGTACGATCCGTAGGAAGCGGGGCCCCCAAGCTTGAGCGCTTTTGCCCCCGATGCGTTTTCAAATTGCCAGCGCCTGACTAACATCTCGTCTCTCCATCAAGAAGGCCAGTCGCTTCCCGCGGCGTTTGGTATTGGTACAATTCGTTCGTCCACCCTTCACCCACTCTGTGCATTGCGACCAGGCTGTTTGGAAGCAAGCGAAGCCCCATCTTCAGAATGCGGGCTTCTGGAAACAAACAGCAGAGATCAAGGCGCGACAGCAAATTTATCTCCAGCGGTTCTTGCATGTAACCCGGCGACAGGCGCACGGCGCAGCGCTGCAGCTTGGGAGATAGGAACTGATAAAACGGAAGCAATGTGTGAGGTTCGATCGGAAAATGTTTGTTGGGTGTCGCCACGAAGTAACCTTTTGTGGCGACGCGTCGGATCTCGTTAGCAAATTCTTTCTGTCTTGCCCATCCACCCACATGTTCGATTACTGCATTGGAGAAGACCCAGTCAAACGATTTTGACTTGAAAGGCAGGTAACAACCGTCTGCCTGGACCGCCGTGACACCAATGTTCTTAGGCACTTGAAATTGATGCGTGTCTAAGTTGACGATAATAATCCGCGAAAAGATGGAATACAGGCCTAGAAATTCCCCATCGATTCCTGCCCCTCCACCAACGTCCAGGAGAGTATCACCAGCGGAGGAATCTCCCACTAGACGCAAGAACAGATCCACCTTTTGTTCGCGCAGTTTCCTGTGAACAGGCTTTAGCCAATCTAAGAGCTGACCTCTGAAATCGCTCACAGCCGCCACAGCCCACCTCATGAACGGAGAAGCCACTCGCTACGCCGGCCCAGAATCGCGCCTCGCAATGATCTTGAAGCTTTCTAACAGTCTAAGGCGTTCGTTCAAGAATCGGAGGGCATTAGTTCTTGCGGTCGCATATCTCAAATGTTCAACGATCGCGAATCCACACTTTTGGAGGATCCTCAGAACTTGCTGATCGTCCGTGCCACTCCGAACATGGTATTCCGCGAGGTCACCCACACTGACCACCCTTCGGCCAAGAGAAGAGTCTCTGCGTGAGATCAGCTTTCGTATGCGGCGCACGGTTCCTGGGAGAACGTCCTTTGGATCAGACATGAGCTTGGCAACCGCAATGTCAACAGAATCAAACGCCCAAGTCAAAGCCGGCCATTTCGGAACAACCGGATCAAAATTGGAATAAAAGAAACCCCCGACGCGAACTCTCACTGCCGCCAGTTCAGTAACGCGAGCATACGAATACAAGTGGTGTAGAACGGAGTTGAAGGCAACAAGGTCAAAAGTACCACTCGTGGAGCTAAAGAATTGCTCGATGGGGCTGCTTAGAAGCTTAGGCAAAAATCCCCTTGCTTCTGCCTTTTCTCTCAACACATCTAGCATGTCATCTGAAACGTCAACAACCGTCACGTCCCATCCCCGCGCGAGCATCTTCAGCGCAAGGTTCCCCGTGCCTCCGCCACAGTCGAGGCAGCGCGGCGCTCGCTCCAGAGCAGTGAAGCAGGAGTGAATCTTGTCCAGGTCCGTTTCAAGGATTCCTTGCAGGTGAGCATTGGAGACGCAGCTTTCGTAGCAGTCGTATTTCTCCGCGATCTGCCGGTAAAAACACTTGTTGGCCGCGATGATTCGGGCCTCCGCTGCGCCCGATCCGCTTGCGTTTCTGTTTCTGGCGTCTCCCGACATGCTTTCTCGAAGCGCGCTCGAACAAAGTCTCATAGGTCTGCTTCACAGGATTTGCGGAGCTCTATGAGTGAATGAAACGAGCGGGCGAATTCTCCAGCAGACGGCTTGGGAATCGCGATGATATTGAAGTACGTTGGTTGCAATGCGGGTTCCTTGGACTTTGCGCAATCGCCGAGTACAACGAATTCATAGCCCAGGCTCTCCAGCAAATCCCTTGCACCGTATGGCGAAAGGCCTAGGTTGGCGGCGCAGCCTGGATTAAACTCAAAAATGACCACCGGCCAATTGGCAGTAAGCGTTCTGGTTGCTCCGCGAAGGACCAATTCTTCAGCGCCCTCGACGTCTACCTTAATCACGTCAACGCGATTGATGCCGTTCTCCTCAAGGAGATCGTCGAGTGATTCCGTTTGGACCTCTTCGCCTTCGTGGCCGTAGACCGGGTCCATTCCCAGCGAGTTTCCCACCGGGTCCCAGCCATGATAAAGCCACGCCCTCCCCTTTGCCTGTGTTAGGGCAAGTTGAAATGCACGTACATTCGTAGAGCCGTTTAGTGCAACATTCTTCCCCAATATTGCAAACGACTGCGCTGTTGGTTCAACAGAGATAACTTTGCCCGCTGCACCCACGAGTTTGCTCGCTACGAGCGTGTAAACGCCGAAGTTGGCGCCGACATCAATGAAAACCTTTCCCGGGGAAAGGACTTTTTCCAAATAGGCCAGTTCAGGATCGTAGTACTCACGAAAGGCATAGATGAACTTCCCAAACCCTTTTCGCTGGGCGGGAAAGAACATCCGCACATTCCATCTAGACAAATCGAGGACCGTCGTCATGCGCAACAAGCATCTCCAGTACCAGGAAGCTGACCGAAAGAGTGTAAGCATGGGAGCGCGGCGGAAAGTTTCCTGCGTCCTGAGAAAGCGCCACATCTCTCGCGCCTTCTCTAGGCGACTCTTCCTCTGGATGGCGTTACGGTTTGTCATGCAACCTTCCGTGTGGTGGCACTGCGTGCGTGGCGATAGATTTCCATTAAAAGGCGGCAATTTCGTTCCGAAGTGTACTTTGACTTGTACTCTGCACGCCCGGCTCTGCCCATCACTTCCATTTGCCCGACGTGTGTCCAGGCCCAACGTACTTTAGACGCCAAGTCAGTAGGGTCGCCGGCCGCAAAGTATAAGCCTGTCTTCCCTTCCTCTATGACTTCCCCGACGGATCCCAATCGAGAGGCAATGACAGGAAGACCTGTACCAAAAGCCTCGATGATCGTCAGACCAAAAGGCTCGGACCATTCGCTTGGAAATATCAAAAACCGAGCCCGCCTCATGATCTTTAGGGTCTGATCTCGAGGCAACCATCCGTGGAAAGAAACACTCGAAAGGCACGCGCGGCTTTTTTGAGCCTCTAACTCAGCGCGCAGCGGTCCATCTCCCACGATGTGGAGAGGAATCGCGTTTTGTAAGAGTGCAAAGGCCTGCAACAGTGTGCGCACGCCCTTTTCCGCTGCTAATCGCCCGAGAAAGAGCGCATAGTCGCCGATATTCTGCTTCATTCCAGGATCGGTACTTAAGAAATGCGGTTTCACGAAGATCTTTTTGCGCGGGAGGCCGGCAGCGATGAATTTTTGGCGGAAGAATTCCGTGAAGACGATGTATGCGTCCACCTGTTCCTGCCACGTTCCTAGAACTCGATGTCCAGCAAGCATACCTGCGACCACGGCGGTCTGAAGACGTGAATTGTGATAGCAGGCGTGAACTACGCCAGGCCACGGCACTGTTTTTCCCAGGCAGTCCTCGCACGCGCTTCCATTCCGATAAAGAGTTGCCGCAGGACAGATCAACCGGGAATTATGCAGCGATTGCACGACGGGGACTCCCTCTTGGTGGCAGGCGTAGTAGGCAGCGGGGGAGATCAATGGAAAGGTGTTGTGGAAATGAACCAAATCGGGCTTTTCGCGCCGTAATAGCGACCGCAACCGGGCAATGCTGTCAGTGGCCCAGAACGTTCGTGCCGCCAATTGGACCTTGCTCGGTATTCCATCTTCCGAGATTTCTCTGTTGTGCTCTTTGTATTCCAGAACCTCGTGACCGGCGGACCGCAGCAGCTCACTCTCTCGGAGAAAAACTTCGTCTTCCCCGCCTGATTGGCGATAGTGGTTGTGAGCGACGAGCAGCTTCATGAAACCTCAAAGGTCATCCCAGGCACTCCGGCGTCACCCGTAGCTCTCCGAAAGACTCATCTGGCCGGAGCTTTCGCGTCGAAGACCGGTAAAACCAAGGAAGCACCACAACCGAATACCAAAAACAGATTGCGACGGGCCCCGAATCGATCTCGTCCCCCATGGACCCGAAGATGAGGCTCGCAAAAAAGAGGGAAGCGATTGTGAGAGAAAGGCGGTCCCGGCTCTTGTAAAGAACATAAGCGGCGTACACGGAGAGAAGCAGGCAAAGAGCAGTGAATAACACAAAGCTCAGAACGCCCCCACCCAACAAAATCTCGAAGAACATCGAGTGGGCAGTTCCAAGTCCCGGGTTGTATTCTGGCCCGTATATGCGGGAAGCAGAGTAGTATCCCAACCCTATCCACGGAGAGTGTGTCAGGGTTATGTCGCTGAGATAACGCCATAGTCCAATCCGGTCGCTCAAGCTTGAGAGGGTTTGCGGGTCTCGGTACTCGCTGAGGTGGGGCATCCAATTGTACGCATAAAAAGTTAGTGCGAGTCCGCCAGCAAGATAAGCCAGCTGATTCAGGGATTTCGCATTCGGACGTTTTATCAGAACGAGAACAAAGAAGCCGAGGATTACCAGGTAGGCCGTGCGCATGAGCGAAAGAACCAGGAGCCCGAGAAATAGTCCCAGCAGCGCAATGGAAAGAACTCGCCAAATCCTTCGAACTCCAGTCAGCAAGAGGATGATCGCAATCGCCGCTACCGATCCCGTGGGAGCAATGAGATCGCCCCTCAAACGGGACGGATCCGGGTTAAAGTCTGAACTTATCCATACCAAATCAGGAGCCAGAAATGCGCAGATCGCAATTGCGCCGCACAGTAAACAAGTTCCCCAAAATATGTTTTTCAAACAACTCTTGTAGCCAAAACGCTCAACGAAGAGCTGCGTAAACAGAAGCGACACCAGTATCTGATAAACCTTGAAAGCCGTGAGGGCAGGAGCTGCTGATTTCCAAACAGATGCACTCAAGCAAATGATCAAGGCCAAACCAAGGATCTGTGGCAGGCGCAAACGCAAAACGGGACGTTTTGCGTAGAAGCGTTTCCCGATTTGCAGCAGGACCCAGAGACCAGCTAATCCCCAGACAATAAGATGGAGAATGACAACCCAGTCGATGTCGCCGTGAAGGGAGGCCTCAGGGTCACGGATGCGAAGCTTTGGGGGGCCAGAAAGTATCAATAGGAAGAGCGCCGCTGCTGTGAAAGTCGGACGTTTGTAAACGAAGTCTTGAACTATGCGACTAGCGTTTTGCTCCGTCGCCGCCGAACTCCGCTCCGCTGGATGGGTGCCTTGTGGCGGTGTCGCTTCGTCTCCATTCCAAGGATTTGGTACAGCGCGAGGGAAAATGGCATTGCGTCTTAATAGGCTGACATGCGAAAGCAAACTCCACCTCGAAGACTTCGCATTACGATCCTTCTCCCGCGAGCACTGCGGGAACGGTGCGCAGCAAAATCTTGCAGTCGAGCGACAGGCTCCAGCGTTTCATGTATTCAAGATCGAGCTTCATGCATGTTTCAAACGAAGGATCGGCGCGGGCGATGACTTGCCAGAGCCCGGTTATGCCTGGTTTCACCTCCAGCCGCCGGTGATCGGCGGGCCGGTATCGCGCGCAGTCGTCCACGGGATGGGGGCGCGGACCAACCATGCTCATATCCCCTTTCAAGACATTCCAGAATTGGGGCAGTTCGTCGAGGCTGTACTTGCGAAGAAAGCGGCCGAGCCGCGTAACGCGAGGATCATTGGCGATTTTGAAGAAAGGGTCCCGGCGTTCGTTGAATCGGCGCAGCGCATCTTTCAGTTCGTCGGCGCCGTCGACCATGGTCCGGAATTTATAGCAAACAAATCTTTGTCCCTTTTTTCCCGCGCGGAGCGAACGATAGATGATCGGGCCAGGCGATTCGAGCTTGACGGCGATGGCAATCACGAGCAGGAGCGGCCAGAGAAACAAAAGAGCGATGCCGGACAATGCAACGTCTATGATCCTCTTCACGAACGAGCCGCTAATGTGGATAGCGCGCTCACGTGGGAAGGTGTTGCCTCTTCCAACTGCGCTTTCGCATCGACCGTCCCGGTCAGTCTCGGGCAAAACAAGGTCCAAAATCTTAGCTGGGGACGGCACGGAAGACGTACGTGTCGCTAAATTCCTGAACTCGACTCTCCGCTGGCGAATCGCACGTCCCGGCAATGAGTTGACTTGGCCAACGACTCGTCTTTGGAGGTCGAAAGAGTCACCGTCCATGAAGCCGACCACCTCGGGCCTTTGATTTACAAGAAAGAGCGTTTTGACAGGGGACTCGTGGGCTGAAAAGGTTGCACAACCCAGTACTCTCAAACGCGCTTCAAGCAAGCCAAGCGTAGAGGCTGAACGCAAATCGGTCGATACGGTCCAGTCCTTAATCGGACTCAGGTGAAAACCTTAGGCGAGAAGAGGCTGGTTGAGTCAGGCGGCCCCAAGTTTTCCATGGACCGGCAAACACCGGTATTCCCCCTATCGACAACGAATGGTGGAAGTGCTACGTAATGGTGGTCAGCCCACCCCGTCCGTCCTCGGATTGGTAGATGCCTGTGATTTTGACTACAACACCGCTTGTTGGCGCGAAGCAGAGCCGGGATTCTTCTTCTGCCCTTGGACCGAGGCGGATCCTTGCTGTGCTGATGCTCTTGCTTTTTCCTGCCTTGAGCCGCGCCCTGGCAGTTCCACAGGAGAAAGAGAAAACAGCGCTTGGCTCGCTGACCAGCGTCGGGGAAGTTTATGTCAATGATTCTCCTGCGCCTGCCGAAATCACGATTTTTTCTGGCGACAGGGTGCGCGTCGGGGAGAATGGGTCTGCTACCTTCAATATGAGCGGAAAGGGCTCGCTTAAACTCTCTCCACGCAGCCAAGCGCTCTTTGCGGGTAAATATGAATATACGGCTGAGCTGGAGGCGGGTGCGGTCGTGATGAATTCCATCAGCGGACCAAATGGGCTGACGCTGCGGATCGGAAACGATGTGCTGGTTCCCTCGACGAAAGAGCACCTAGCTTTGGCTTCGATCGACAGGGCCCCGGATGGGTCTTACCTTGTCACATGTTCGGATGGGGCGATTGGGGTCTTGAATTTGCTGGGGACGGCGGGTCAGTTTCTCCAGGTTGGTCAAGCAGTGAGCGTTGCGCCGAATGGCGAATTGTTCCCTGTAATGCGGCAAGACATGACGCCAGTTAGCTCGGCTAAATCAGCTTCCGCAGCGCGAAAGTCCAGGGGCAGTTTTACAGGTTGGGGCTATCTGGGACTGGCAGCCGGAGGAGCAGCGGGCGCTGCCGCTGCGCTAGCTCACGGAGGGGGAAAACAGTCCGTCAGCCCGGCTGGACCCTAGGATCGACATCTGCGTTCCGAGTCCAATCAATTCTTTGCAACGGAAGGATTTACCAGCCGGAAGTTGACTACGATGTCTTGCTCTGTTTCCACGGGTTGCCCTGCGAGCAGCGTTTGCGCGTAATGCCATTCACGAATTGCGCTGGTCGCTGCCTTCGCCAACAAGGTTGGACCACTTATAGGCTCGGCACTTTGCACGGTTCCATCCCGGCTGACAACAACGTGTAACTTTACAGTCCCTTCGACGCCTTGGCGCTTGGCTTCTTCAGGATAGACGGGCTCAACGCGCGAAGTAGCGCGGCCGATCTGCAGGCTGCTGCCACGCGTTGCTTTCTGCGAACTGACGTCCGCTGGAATGCGGATCGAAGGATAAGGATCGGTGCTGACCGATACCGACCACGTTGGAACCACCTGGACAACCGGTTGTTTCGGAGGCGGAGGAGGTTCTTTCTCTTTCACCTCGGTCAACGGTGATCCATTGGGAACCCTAGTGGGCAGGCTTAGGGTTGGCGTGGCGATGTTTTGCGCCAGTTGGGCGGGCGCAATTGCCACGGACTGGCTTCGGGCATTCGCCGCGGCCGGGTTCGGCACCACAGCAACAGCGTGATCAGGAGGCTTTGCCAGCTGGCTCTTCACAGGGGATAGGGAGCTCTCGGTGTGACGAGGGGTACTATTAGCGACTAACCTTGCAGCAGACCGCTCGCCTGTCCTCGCCGGCGGGGACGCCGGTGCGAGGGCCGTTCCTGAGCCTTTCCCATCACGGTTTGTTGGAGCTGGGTCGAACTCAACGGCTTGTGAGCCACGCTCCGGCTGCGGAACGGAAGCGTCTGCAATCTTGTTAGCTTTGTTTGTGGGAAGTGCTTCTTTCAGCTCAACAGGTTTATTTAAGCTCTTTGTATTCTCCGCGATGAATCCAACCACTTCATGACGAATGCTAGGGGATGCGACAACCCACCGTATGGCCAGCCCCGCCACCGCCGCTAATACTAAAACGGCGGCAAGGCGACGCAGCTGATCGGAGACTGCTCTTAGAGTTCCTGGACGAAATAAAGGCCTTGATTTGCGCCGGAATTCACTTTTCTGTGAAAGCCCGCCGGGCACAGCTTCTGGTGCGACCTGTACAAAGTCATCGGGCAAAGAAAGGTTTGTGCGAATCGACACCCGCCGGTCCTCTTGAGCCGCCGCACCGGAGGGTGTATCTGCGGGCTTAAGAATCTTCAGCTTGGGAATCTCCGGTATTGCCGGGGGGATGGAAAGAGCGTTGGGGAAGTCTACAGGCTTAGGAATCTTGAGCCTGGCAATCTTCGGTTTAGGCGCATGGATTGCGGGATCGGGAACTTTGACACTCTGCACCTGATCTTCAGCCGGCGACTGCTCCTTGGAAATCCGACCGGCAATTATCCGGCGTGCCTCTTCCGTCAGATTGACGAACCGAATCCCGGCCTCCTTCTTTGATTCGCTGATCCACGCGATCTGCCCGCTTACATTTACCTGATCTTGAGACCCCGTGAATTGAACCACTATGCTGGGAAGGTCCTTCTCGGCCAGGGCCATGGCCGACGTAACAGCCAGGCCGCTTTCACTGATATTTAGAAGAACGCCGCCATTGTCATGACCCAGCTCGACGTAACTGAATGGCCTGATCGGGCACCGTGGAAAGGCCCGGCGTTCGCCAGGCTGAGCGGAACTATCCCCGCTGACCAGGCTGTCTGGGGCAATTTGCGTTGGTTGCGGAACAGGCTGTGTGAGAAATCCCGTCGCCTGGTCAGCGAGAATTGAAGAATCTATCGAGTTGATCTGCTCAGAGGCGAGATCTTCGACTTCACTGGAGTCCATAGGATTCGGCAATGGGAACAGTGCAGTTTTTGCCGACCCGATCGCCGGGTGTTGTTCCAGTCTAGCGAGCTCTTCTCCTTCCGACCGAGGTTCGCTTTGCAGGTTCTCCGAGGCAAGCCAGTTTCTGATTCGCAGACGTGCCTCTTCGGACAGGCTGACGAGTTTTATGCCTACTGTTTTGCCCGATCCACTTCTCCAGGCGACTAGACCCTTAGCTTCGACCGGGTCCCTTGAGTCTGGTAAATGAATCTGCATACCCAGGGGCCCATCGCCGCGCAGATTCATGGCAGCAGACAAGGCTAACCCTTCTTCGCTCATGTTGTAGACGAGACCGCCATTTAGACTTTCAATGTTGGCGTAGATGGGCGGTGTTACAAGCGTGCGAGTCTGGGTGCGGCGTTCGGCGATCTCGGGATCGTTTCGCGCAAAATGTAGTATGCCCGGCATGCCTCGCATCCGTGGGTCAGGAATTCTGCAAATTACCTGCCATCAATCAAATAAATCATAGGTTCACCGGAGTCCCTCTTCAATCGGGTAAACCCCTGCACTCAGTCGCGCCTTGAACGGCAGGCACATCTTCGGAATCCGAGGCTGGACTGACTAGTTCACTGGGATGAGGCTGACCTGATCGATCCAGACCGTGCCACCTATCTGGTTGTCCAGTTTCTCGCTGGGGGGGCGGGCGACCCTGACCATTAGTAAACGCGTGTTAGCCTTGGTCTCGAATTCGAGTTGTTGCGAGGACCAATCGGAAGTACCTACCGCGTTTTCGGTCGACAGGAAAAGGTCCTGCATATTGAAAGCATCGAACACCTGAAACCTTGGTCCGCTGTCCGTGGTAATTCTGCTCACGCGCAGGGCGCCGGAAAACCGATACCGAGTATTCGGCCGGACCGCCACGTATTGCAATACGTGGCCATAGTCAAGATTGCGTTTGCCATTGAATTCGATGCGGAGGGCGCGACTTCCCTCGAAAGCGCCCTGGGAATCCAAGCCAGCGACGGCCCCTTCGACGGGAACAATGCGCCAATCCATACCCCCGTTGAGGAGGTCGTGTTCAAAACTCCCGTTTGCCACCAAATTGGGTTTGATGAGAAGCGGGCCAATTTGCTCCGGAAAGCGCTCGGCCAGGGCAGACCACGCAGCCGCCAGGCGGTCCGGCTCGCGGCGCAGGATAAGCGCGTCCAGATAAGGAAATGCCTGGCGCAGGTCAAATGACAACTTTAGCTGGAGGAAGCGGCACCAGGCTTGCTCTGCGGCCGGCACATTGCTAGCTTCCATTTCAAAACTGAGATAATCAAAGAATACGGAAGTTTGAGGAGGAAGCACTTCCAAAATCGCGCGATCGTTGTGCGTCGCATTTGCCGCGAGACGGAACACTTCCCTGTGGGAAGGGCTGTTTCCCGCAAGCACGATCTGTAGGGCCCGCAGTGCCTCCGAAATTCTACGCGACCGAAAAGCAAAATTCGCGAATCTCCAGTTGATTTCCGGCGAATTAGGGAAAAGGCCGAGGGCTCGCCGGAATGCGCTCACTGCGTCGTTGGTTTGTCCAGCCCAATCGTAAGCTGCCCCCAGATCACTCCAATAGTGAGCGTCGTAGGGGCTCAATCGCGTGGCGCTCTCGAATAACCTTACGCTTTCGTCGAGGTTGGGGCTGACCGCGTAGAAGTGGGTGAGAGTCCCTAGTTCGTCGTAATACTGAGCATTGTCACCATCCCACTGTATTGCGGCTTGAATCGAAGCAGGCGACGCTTGCCGGAAATACCAATTGCCGATTCCTCGCCTTCCAGCCTGATAGATACAGACGATCAAGCTAAGCAGCAAGCAGATTCGAATTGGAAGGTTGGAAAGCTGACCGTTGATCGAGTTGAATCTTATAGCCACGTCTCGATTTTGCATCGAGCACGCGCCAGACGCAATTCAGATTGCGGATGTACACTCTCAGGAAGATCCTCGTCGAGATCAAAATGGCGGACAAGTTAAGCTGGACCGCGAAGTGGCTTGATTCTCTTGGCTGTATTAGAATTGAAACCAATGTGTTCTGCGGATCCCCGGTTGCTCAACGGTAGAGCATTCGGCTGTTAATAGAGAACTTCACATCACATAACTCGTTTCTCTGGCGTCAGTTAACAGCTTCTGGATCATCCCCAAATACGTAATTCTTGTCCCCCATATGTCCCCCGCCATTAGCTGCTTCCCCTGGCTGCGAGGTGACGCTGTGCTGCACCCAAGTGGCATGCAGAACAACCTTCGCACCGCATTTCCTCCACGGGACAGCGTCGTCCGACCTGGTCAATAACTTCAGGGTTGCCCGTGATCTGCTCCGATTGGCAAATTCGGGGCAACTTTCTGGCGCAAGGTATAGCGCGAGCATGCCCAAGTCATAGCTATCACTTTGAGTTGTCGTACCAACGCAGGACTCGGAGAGCGCGCAGTGTGTTCCAGCGGCTTGCGCTGCCGACTTCGGTCTCGATCTCCAATGGAATATGTTCGGGATGAAGGAGGTTCAGCGGCCAGCGCCCATTCTGGTGGCGGCGCTCCATCACGATTTTGATGGCTTCACCGACGCGGCTGTTGGGTTTGATTCCTGCATTTCGCAGATAATCGAGCCCGCGCAAGACGTCGTAGTGCCAAAACGTCGGGAACGAGAACCGCAGCCAGCGTTTGTCGATGACTTTGCCAGTGCGAAGCGAGCGGAACATGCGCCGCTCGAGCAGATAGTTTTCACCCCTCTTGCGGGCCTTAGTCACGGCCGCCGATTTGCGCCCTGCCCGTTCGTATTCGAGCAGTCCTTCGAGCACGCAGATGGTGGTGTGGAACGAAGAGCGCCGGCTGGGAGGGCGCTTCGGCGATAAGAACGGCCATGCTTCGCAGTTCCAGCCGCCATCTTCGAGCTGCTCGCCGAGGAGTTGCTTGGCCAGTGCGTCGTTCGGCTCTTTGAAATACGAACCGATGCCGAGGATTCTGCCGTTGATGCACGGCTCCGTTTCGCCGTGCAGGTAGGGCCGGTTGTTGAGCGGCTTAAACACGAGCCGCTTGTCGACGCGGTGGATCATTTTGCGAGCCTGCTTGCTGGCGGGGTCGAGGCCGAGGTCCATCAAAACGACGAGGCTGTAGAGGGCAATAAGGTCCCACTTCGGCCCGTCGCCCCAGTGGCCAGCAGGAGATTGGCGGGCGAGCAATTGGGCTCCCCAGCCTTCGGTTGCAACGCGCGACCGCTCGGCCGCAATCGTGTTGGGCGCTTCACCGGTGAGGTCCCTCATGACCTGCCAGCGGATGGCCGGGTCAGAATCGAGGAGCCATTTAACGTGCGCGGGTCGGGGTGCGTAATCGTGTAGGCGCATCGGCCGTTTATAGCATGTGGTGTGTTCGACAGGCCAGGGCCGCTGGAGGGTGCTCAAATATTCCGCATCGGCTAAGTACCTATCCGCGTAGCGATCGTGATGGCGAACCCATGACATGATGAAGGGCTGGCTATCCTCATCGCGGCCTTTTTGGGAACGAGGTCGAGATAGTTGTAAGAGTTGAGAAGGCTGCGCGACTACCACATCACCTTCATCAGCTCTTGAGGATTTTCAGGCGATCTTCGACGGCAACAAGTCGCTCACCGGTGGCTTTATCTGAAAACATTAAGGGAGGGCCGACTACCGGGCTTTTTTGCTTCGAAAATAAAAGCTTGCCAGGAGAACCTATGACTCGCGAAGCCAGAGTGTTATCCGGAATCATCCTCATCACAGTCCCGACAATTCAGTACGGCGGGTATTTTCTATTAACCTCACTGGTGAATAGAGGCAGCGGATATATGGAGAATCCCTTGCGTCAGAATTTCTTTCGCGCCGGACACGCCCATGCAGGCGTGATTGTGATTCTCTCCCTTGTTTGTCAGATGCTTGCGGATGCCGCGGTTCTTCCGTCGCCGCTGATCTGGTTGGTTCGAATCGGTATGCCGCTTTCGGCGATTCTCATCTCCGCTGGATTCTTTTCCTCTATACTATCGCCGACTGCGACTCAACCGAACGGAACTATGTCTCTGATCTACATCGGAGCTGTCATCCTGGCGATATCAGTACTGACCTTAGCCGTAGGCTTGCTTAGAGTTCCACGTCCCGCGTAGGATCGCTGAGACAAATAATTCTTGTGCTGCCTTCCGAGTCGGCAAACAAGAAGCTGAGAATCTGGGCCGATAACTTCAGGCTTGTCCGTCACTCGCGCTGAATCGCACACTGCGACTAATGACCCTGCACGCTAGCGCGAAGGGTTGGGCGGGCTGTCTACTCCTCGGCGAGAGCATCCATTGGGGATATCCGCGCGGCGCGGTGAGATGGCAGCAGGCAAGCGGCGAGAGAGACCAATCCCATCACGCACATGGCACCTGCGAGGATCGCCAGGTTAAGAGCCGGCACATGGAAAAGCACCGCCTGCATGGCTTGGCCCGTCAGCCACGCTCCGATGAAGCCCAATGCAGTTCCGCCAGCGAGAAGGCGTAAGGAAAGATAAAAAAACTGACTGCGGATCTGCCCCGGCTGCGCACCCAAGGCCATGCGCAGACCAATTTCGCGGCGACGCCGCGCTACGGCGTAACTCAACACCCCGTAAGTGCCGACGGCCGTGAGCAACAGCGCTATGCAAGAGAATAGACCAGCCAGCAGGGCCGGCGAACGGCGAGCGACAAGGCTATCGGCTATGCGGGTTTCCATCGACCGGAGGTCATTGACCGGTATATCGGGGTCGATTTGCCGAACTACCTTTTGCAGCCCCAACCCGAGCGATTCCGGTGGAAGACTCGTGCGGGCGCCGACGAAGAAGCTAGCGTCGATGCGGAAAGCATAGGGATAATAAATCGCGCCCTGGGCTTCGTCTTCGGTGAGCCCCGCTTGTTTCACACCGCCCACAACGCCGACGACAGTGAAAGCTTCGGCATCCTTCCCCGCTTCAGAGCCGTCCCACAAACGTTGGCCAATCGCGCTGGCGTTCGGCCAGTAATATCGTGCGAAGTCTTCATCCACAACGCAGACTCGCTCGGAACGGCGTGAATCGTCAACGGTGAGGAAACGTCCTGCCCGCAAGGAGAAGCCCATAGCGCGAAAGTAGTCGCCCGCGACGCCGTAAGAGTAGTGCCCACGCGCTGATTCACCAGGGCGGAGAACGTGCCCCGCTACGTTGGCGGCGCTCTTGCCGTTGTGGCCGCTGAAGGGCACATTGTTAACCACGCCTGCGGACAACACTCCCGGCAGGTGGCTGACGTTGTCCAACAGCTTTTCAATGAATGCAAGGCGAGCCACGTCCGAATAGTCTGCCCATGGAAGCAAGATTTGCCCGGTGAGAATGTGGTCGGACTGGAAGCCCGGAGAAACGGCCATCACGCGTTGAAGACTGAGCCCGAGCAGACCTGCTCCAGCCAACAGCATGAATGCCAAGGCAATCTGAGAGACGACGAAGCTATGACGCAGGAATTGAGGGGCGCGGCCACTCGTTCCACCTCGGCTCTCCGATTGGAGGGCATTACCCAGATGGCGTCGAAGATTGAACCACGCAACAGGCGCTGCGAACACGATGCCCATGATGACGGCTGTTACCAGGGAGACTAACGCCAAGCGCATATCAAAGGCGATGCGACTTCCCAAGGGCAGGCGATCAGCACCCAACACGCGCAAGAGGTGAATTCCGCCATAGCCGACGGCGAGTCCGAGCAGTCCTCCAGCTAAGGTGAGCAAGGTAGTTTCGACGACCACTTCGCTCACGACGTATCCCCGACTTGCTCCCAGCGCCTGGCGAACGGCCAATTCTTTCACTCGACCGCTGGCGCGGACGAGAAGCAGGTTTACAACGTTGACTGCGCCAATTAAGAGAAGCGCAATCGCGCCTGCTTGTAATAAAAGTAGCGTGGGACGTATTGCGGCGACATGGTCGGCCTGCAAGGACACCACTAAGGAACGGAAGCCCGCATCGGCGATCATTTTGGCCTGGGGATCGTCTACCTCCAACGCCGCGTTCTGCGCGTCGAGCTGAGACTGGGCCTGTTGGAGAGTAGCGTCCGGCTTAAGCCGGGCGATCATTTGGATGACGTTTCCGCCGGAATGCCGTCTCAATGGCGTGCGATCTTCAGGGCGCGATGCAAGAGGGAGAAACACCCGAGCATCGGAAGAGAGAAAGCGGAAGGCGGGAGGTAAGACGCCAATCACAGTTCTGGGGACGCTGTTTACACGAATTTGCTTTCCGATCACATTGGGATCGGCGTTGTATCGTTGCCGCCAAAAAGCGTCGGAAAGAATGGCAACGTGGTCGGTCTGAGAAGTGGTTTCCTCCTCTGTGAAAGTGCGTCCGATCACCGGGCCGAGCCCAAGCGTAGTGAAAAAATCCGGAGATACTCGCATGGTCTGCTCGCGTTCCGTTGAGCCAGGCTCACCGATAATCTCCGTGCCATAACTATAGATCGCGAGCGAGGTAAAGGCGGGAATATGACCACGGCGTTCGTAGTAGTTGGTCAGTGACGAACCGTCGCGCTCGACGCCCGCTTTCGGATACGTATTGAATATCGTCATGAGCCGGTTGGAGTCGGGGAACGGTAGTGGTCGGAGCAGGACCGAGTCGATTACGGCAAAAATCGTCAGGTTAGCGCCCAGACAAACGGCGAGGGTCAGGAGAGCAGTAGCCGTGAATCCGGGCGTCTTTCGCAGCAATCGAACTGCATAGCTTAGCTCTCTACGAAACTCATCGAACAGGTGAAGGCCGCGTTCTTCGCGACAATCACCCTTGGCACTTTCAAGGCTGCCGAACTCCATCCGCGCCTGACGGGCCGCTTTTTCCGGTGACATGCCGGATTGCACCAGGTCATCGGCATATTGCTCGATGTGAAAGCGCAATTCTTCGGTCATACCGTCTTCAAAATCACGCCGCCGAGTTAGAACACGAAACAGAGAACGCAAGCGCTTGAACACCTCACACCTCTTCCGATGTCGTATTCAAGGCCGCGGCAATCGCAGACGCCAGTCGGTTCCAGCCAGCCGTTTCGTCGCGCAAGCGGCGACGCCCCGCGGCGGTTAAGCGGTAGTATTTCGCCCGGCGGTTGTTCTCGCTCTGTCCCCATTCGGCGGCGATGAGATCGTCGTGCTCCAACCGGTAAAGGGCTGGATATAAAGACCCCTGTGGAATCTCAAGCGCGTCCTTCGAGATCTGGCGGATGCGCAGCAACACTCCGTATCCATGTAGGGGTTTCAAAGACACCGCTTTGAGGATCAGCATATCCAATGTGCCTGGGAGTAGTTCCGCGGTTTTTCCCACAGTCGATGGCCTCTCCTAGTCTAGCTAGGAGTCTAACAAATGCTCTCCTAGTTTGACAAGGGGAAAGCGCATACCCGTGAAGTAGAGTTGACGGGGCGTCCATGCGCTTGTGATTACATGGTCGGTAAATTTTACCTTGGGATTACTTCACGTTTGCCCGTCATCCGCTCGGCAATCAGTCTGAGCCGAAGTCCGTTCAGTTTCCGGTAACGCAGTTTCACAGGCCTCACCTTCCCCATACCAACGATCCACCCAGGAAAATAGCATGGCGTAATAGAGCGCCTCAGCTGTTACTCATCTCTGAGCACGACGTTCGGGTCTAGCCGCGATGCGCGCCACGCCGGCAGCCAACTGGCGACCACCGCCACGGCCGTAATCGTCGCGATCACAAAGGCGATCGTCACAATATCTGTCGGTTGCACACCAAACAGCAGCGACGCAATCAGCC
>DASQYT010000187.1:0-4034 GCA_035639075.1 Candidatus Elarobacter sp. | reverse complement strand
AAACGCCCGGACAAACACTATTGTTAAAGCGCAAAAGCCGAGGTCCGTTCGCTTGGAACTTGCAGACGCACTAAATTCCCGATCTTCACTTCGTTGAGATTGCTTTTCCGGCTTCACGGATGATTGATCGCAACCAGATGTGCGCCGCGTCGGTTTGCATCCTTTGATGCCAGATCATGACGTATTTGAATGAGCCAAGCGCCGCCGGCCCTTCGAGAATCTTGGTCACTTTCTTGGGCGCTTCGAGCAGCGCCATTCGGCGTGGCACAGTCGCAATCATGTCCGTCACAGCCGCGACGCGCATGGCGACGGTGTGTTGAGCCACGACCAGCGGACAGCGCCGTTTCTCACCGATTGCCGCCAAGGGCTTGTCTGGATGGGTCTGAACGCCGCCAATAATGTCCACGGCAACATGTTCCGCAGCTAGGTACTGTTTCAGAGTAATAGCCCTTTCGAATTTACTCTTCCTGGATACGACACAGACAAAATCCACCTCGAAAATCACTTCTTTGCTGAGGTGGAACGTAGACGTGTCGTGGTCTGCATTCAGCACAAGGTCGAGCCTGCCTTTCTCCAACGCCTCGTACTGTCCGGCGTGGAGGGGGACAAAGCTGAAATCTACTTTTGTGGGTTTCGACAGAACAGAGTTGCAGAGGGGCGGCACGAGGAGGTGTGCGGCATGGTCGGTAGCCGCGATTCGAAAAGTAGCATCCTCGGTCGAGGGATCGAAGTCGCCGCCAGCCATTAAGCGGTCAAGACGCGGCAGCATTGTCGCGAGGTCTTGCAGGAGGCGCTGTCCTTTCGGCGTCGGCTCGTAAACGTTCGCCGTTCGAATCAACAGATCATCGTGAAACATGTCTCGCAAGCGCTGCAACGCGCGGCTGACAGCTGGCTGGCTCAGGAACAGGCGTGCAGCGGCACGAGTGACATTGCGCTCTTCCGCGAGCACCGTGAACACGATTAACAGATTCAAATCCGCCTGACGTAATTGGGTGATGCGCATGGCCGCTCCCGGAAGCTAGGTAACTCGAGCGATGTGCTGGCCAGATGCCAATGCACACCGCGCATATTGTATATAAGCATTATGCATTGGCATTATGCCACAGGACACGCGATAGTGAGCTCTGTCAGACAGACTTAAGAACGTAGAGGAGGAACAATGAAGAAGGTCGCGATCGTAACCGGAGCATCTCGTGGAATCGGGCGGGCAGAGTGGCGAAGCGGCTGGCCCAGGATGGTTTCACGGTTGTTGTGAACTATATGAGCAACGCAGCGGAAGCAGAAGAAGTCGTGGCAGAACTCAAGGGGATCGGCGGCAATGCTGCTGTCGCCATTCAAGCGGATGTTTCGAGCCCTCCAGATGTCGAGCGGCTCTTCAATGAAACCAATACGAAATTCGGAAGCGTCGACGTCGTGGTTCACAACTCGGGCATCATGCCCCTTTCGCCTATTGGCAAGAATGACTTCGACCTCTTCGATAAAGTTATCTCCACCAACCTGCGCGGAGCCTTCCTGGTGTTGGCGCAAGCCGCGCAGCACATAGCATCTGGCGGCAGGATTATTGCGTTTTCGAGCAGCGTGCTGGCGAAGAATTTCCCGACCTATGGTCCCTACATTGCCTCGAAGGCCGGAGTCGAAGGCCTGGTGCACGTCTTGGCAAACGAGCTGCGCGGCCGCAATGTTTCCGTAAACGTTGTAGCGCCAGGGCCGGTCGGGACCGAACTCTTCCTGAAAGGCAAGAGCGAAGAGCAAATCGCTGAGTTGGCCAAGATGCCGCCGCTCGAGCGCCTGGGAAAACCGGAAGATATCGCAAACGTAGTGTCATTCCTCGCTGGCACAGACGGGAGCTGGATCAATGGGCAAGTACTGCGCGCTAACGGCGGATTCGCTTAGCCTTTGGATAGGTTCGCCGCTGAGAAGCACAAAATCCAAAACGAAAGAACAGCATATAAGGAGAACAGCCATGAAGAAAGTAATTGTTATCACGGGAGCATCGAGCGGTTTTGGAGCATTGACGGCTCGTGCGCTGGCCAAGGCCGGGCACATCGTATACGCGAGTATGCGTGAGACCAAAGGTCGTAATGCACCACAGGTCAAGGAGATCGAGGGGTATGCCACCGAGCACTCTGTGGACCTACGTCCCATCGAGTTAGACGTTTCGTCACAAGAATCCTGTAACGAAGCGATCCAGGAAATCATCGAAAAGACTGGCCATCTCGATGTGGTGATTCACAACGCCGGACACATGGTGTTCGGTCCGGCTGAAGCCTTCACGCCCGAACAACTTGCGGAGTTATATGACGTGAACGTGCTTAGCACGCAGCGCGTGAACCGCGCGGCCTTGCCTCAGTTGCGCAAACAGAAGAGGGGCCTTGTGGTTTGGGTGTCGAGCAGTAGTTGCGCGGGCGGAACGCCGCCCTACCTGGCACCGTACTTCGCGGCGAAGGCCGGAATGGATGCAATGGCCGTAGTCTACGCACGCGAATTGACGCGCTGGAGTATTGAGACCTCAATCATCGTTCCGGGCGCCTTCACGGGCGGCACTAACCACTTCGCGCATGCCGGTTCTCCCGCGGACAAAGCGCGGGTCGGTGAATACGAAGCGGGTCCCTATAAAGGTTTCGCGGACGATGTACTCAAAGGTTTCTCCTCAATCGTGCCTCCTGATGCAAATGTCGAGGGCGTTGCGGACGCCATCGTCAAGATAGTCGATGCTCCCTTTGGCAAGCGACCGTTCCGTGTGCACTACGATCCAACGGAGGACGGAGCGGAAGTTGTCAATATGGTTTGCGACAGGGTGCGCGCTGAACTCCTGCGTCGGATAGGCCTCAACGATGTGCTGACGCCGAAGGACTTCACTGGTCAATCGAAAAGCGCCGCCTAGTCCATTCTTTGGCTGTGATTTTAATCTTACGATCGTTCGCCGTCATGAGCGGAGCTGCCTTTGAACGGTCAAGGAGAAACCAATCCAATGTTTGCAATTACTGGAATCACTGGCAAAGTTGGTGGAGAGGTGGCGCGCAACCTTCTGGCCGGTAACCAGCCTGTCCGAGCTGTGGTGCGCGACCTCCGTAAAGGCGAAGCTTGGGCACAGCTTGGCTGCGACCTCGTGCGTGCGGATATCAATGATGCTGGGGCGCTCACGCCAGCATTCAAAGGGGCCGAAAGCGTGTTCGTGCTCGTTCCGCCGAACTTCGATCCGTCGCCAGACTTTCACGAGGCGCGGGCCACGGCCGCCACGTTGAGATCGGCGCTCGCGGCAGCGCGTCCGGGCAGAGTCGTATACCTGTCCACGATCGGCGCACAGTCGACTCAATCGAACCTGCTTACGCAGCACACCATTATCGAGCAAGTGCTCGGAGAGTTGTCGATGCCGATTACCTTTCTGCGGCCAGGATGGTTCATGGAGAACTGTAGCTGGGATGTCGCTTCGGCGACCAATGACGGCGTGATTTTGAGCTTCCTGCAACCCATCGATAAGCCGGTACCGATGGTTGCCACAGCCGACATTGGCCGTGTAGCTGCCGAACTGCTCCAGGAGACCTGGAAAGGCCACAGAGTCGTCGAGTTGGAGGGGCCGCACCGTGTGACTCCTAACGAGATCGCGACCACCTTCGCTGATCTGCTTGGCCGTCCTGTGAGAATGGAACCAGTACCGCGCGAGACTTGGGAGTCGCTATTCAAATCGCAGGGCATGAAGAACCCCACACCCCGCATCAAGATGCTTGATGGCTTCAACGAAGGCTGGATCGAGTTCGAGAGCGCTGAGTCTGGCTCTCGAAAGGGACGAGTCGCGCTGGAAGCCGTGCTGCAAACGCTCATCGAGTCGAGATGAAAGTCGTGATCGTTCCCCGAGAGGGGCGCTTGTGATCATCGCAGCCAAACTCCCGGATGGTCGGCAATCCGGAAATTGGGATCTGCCGCCCGGATGCTCGGTGTCGACAAACTGGCGGCTCCTTGGCACTGTCCATGAGTTCGAATCCACACGGTCACAGATGGATTCGATCACGATGGCCACCGCTATACGGTCGAAG
>DASQYT010000186.1:0-12221 GCA_035639075.1 Candidatus Elarobacter sp. | reverse complement strand
GTAACCCGAAATCCCCATGCTCAAGAGCATCGGCGTGCTCATCTTCAGATGATTCCAGGTGCTGCTGTTGTCGCCCGTCCAAGTGGCGGCATACCGCTGGGCGCCGGAATACGCGGCGCGCGTGAGCACGAATGGCCGTTCGTTCGCTTGGAGTTTGCGCAACCCGTCGTACGTGGCGCGGACATTTTGCATGCCGTACACATTGTGGATGGCGCGATGATCGAGTGTGGTTCCATCGTCCAGCCGATGCACGGTGTCAAGCGGCATGGTTTTATCGCCACGTAGGAACAGCGCTGGTTCATTCATGTCATTCCAGAAGCCCGCCGCGCCCATGCTGACGAAGTCTTTGTAGAGTCCGCCCCACCAGTCCCGCACACGCGTCAAGGTAAAATCCGGAAACACGCTTTGGCCCGGCCAAACGGTCCCGACATAAACCGATCCATTGGGATTCTTCACGAACACATCGTTCTTCATTCCCGAATCGTACGGCGCATAGCCATGATTGGGATCTTTCTTGATGTGAAGGTCGGTGATCAAAATGGTGTGCATTCCCTGAGCGCGAAAATCCCCGAGCATTCTCTCGAAAGTCGGGAAGTATTCCCGGTTGATGGTGAAGGGCGTGTTGCCCAGCTGATAATCGATGTCGAAGTAGATGGCATCCGCGGGGATTTTTTTCTCCCGAAGCGTCTTGACGATCTCCCGTGCTCGTGATTCGGGATAGTAGGAATAGCGGCACTGCTGATAGCCGAGCGTCCACAGAGGCGGCAGAGGAGAGCGTCCCGTCATGGCGGTGTATTCGTCGATGATTTTTTTTGGCTCGGGTCCGGCAAAGAAGTAGTAATTCAGCTCCCCGCCCTCAGCACCAAAGGAAAAATAATCTCGCGATTCTTTGCCAAAATCAAAAATGCTTCGATAGGTGTTGTCGAAGAAAAGGCCATAAGCGATGCCATTGCGCAGCCCGATGAAGAAAGGAATGGTCTTATACAAAGGGTCTGAGGACTCTTGCCAGCCAAATTCATCGGTGTTCCAGTTTGTAAAGGAGCGGTTCCGGCGGTTCATGGGTCCGGCTTTGTCGCCCAACCCAAAATAATTTTCATCTGCAGGCATTTTCTTCCAGGCATGAATTCGCCTCCCATTCCAGGCCATTGGCAGGCTCGGTTCGTCGGCGAGGAGGACGGTTCCGGCAGCATCAGAGAAATCGATTAGGAGAGGCGATCGCTGAACGATGGCGACTGTATTTCCCGCCGCGATTCTTATTTCCTTTTGGTTTTCCTCGACTTTGACTGCCGGTGGTTCGGGTGATTCGATCACGGCCCAGGAAAAGTCCTTGGGAAAAGTACCGTTCGTAGCGACACGCACTCGGAACACCCCGTCGCGGAATGCCGTGACACGCACTTTCGCTGTGCCGGCAGTAAGCTCGACGCCGTCTTTCAGCCTTTCGACGCGTTGAACTTTATCAAGGTGCTGCCAGCCTTGCGCGAAGACAAGTCCGCTTCCGAGAGTGAAGCCAAACAGCCCAATTGCGATGCTTCGAGCAAAACCTGTCACGGCAGTCCTCCGGGGAAGCGAAGAAAAGTGAAGAACGATCAGGTGAGTTTCCTAATTGCGCAGAATGATCCGGACCCGACCCGTCGTATCAAGCTGCGAGCCACTGTTCGAAAAACGCCGACGCTTTTGCGCCTTCGATTCGGCGTCTAACCGCATCCATCACGCGACAACGCACCGATCCGTCACGCTCGTGGAAACCAAGCCAATACGGCAGATGCAACTCGCAGCCCACGGGAGTGATTTCAAGACGAGCGTCGCGAATCTTGAAAAACCCCTGCTGGAAAATGACGCGCAAGACTTTGTCGCGCAACAGTTCGGCAGCGCGCTCTTCGGTCAGAGTCGCGCTTAGCCGATTGCGTCCTTCCAACGCCAGCAACTCCCGTTCAAGCGGAATGCGAGGAAATTCGAACAGATCCAACGAACCGTCTACGGCATCGATGGCGAAAAGCCGTAGCGGTGCGCCCGCGCATTTCACACGGTACAAAAAATAGGGAACGTAGGCGCCGGCGATTCGCCGCAGAGGGCCGCTGCGCATTCGCCAATACAGCGCGGATACGCCGCTGCCGGAAAAGGCGCGCGCGGCCTCTTCCTGTGTCACGTTCGGTTTCAATGCGCGGATGGCATTTGCACTCATCGAATCGTTCTCCGTCCGCTACTATCGGAAATAAATCCAAAGCCCCACGACCGTGGCCAGCAACATCAGGCTGAAAACGACGTTGATGGCATGTTCCGTCGCCGTCTCCTGGGCGGGTTTGCGCTGGGGTATGCCGACAGCGACAGTCTCCATTTTGTCGTCCACGGTCGCGAAGGTAAGGCCAGCGAGGCGCTTGCGATCTGGAGCTGGAGTCATAAGGCTGATCCCGATCAGGACCACGGCACAGACTACGAACATGAAAATTGCGTAATGCAGGAAGTTCATGTCGATGAGCCAGCGGGCAGCCGGGGATTCAAAGCGGCCGCCGGTGGCACGATCGGCGAGCTCCATTATGAATCGCGCAGCGCCCATAATGAAGCCCGTCAGCAGCGAAGCGATGGCCCCGGAGCCGTTAAGGCGCGGCCACAGGATTCCAAGGATGAAACAGGCGGAGATTGGCGGGCTGATGTAGGCCTGGACGCTTTGCAAATAGATGTAGAGCTGGCTGCTGATGTAGTGAATGAAGGGTACCCACAGCAAACCCAGCAGCACCATCACCCCCGTCGCCACGCGGCCGAAATTGACCAGCTGCTTCTCCGAGGCTTGCGGACGAAGCTTCTTGTAAAAATCAAGCGTGACGAGCGTGGAAGCCGAGTTGAAAACCGAACTCATCGCGCCCATGACTGCGGCCAGCAATGCAGCCATAACCAAGCCAACGAGTCCGACTGGCAGGAGGTTAAGGACGAGAGTGGGATAGGCGAAGTCGGGCTTTTTCACCTGTTCCGGAAACAGCGCAAAGGCAATGATGCCGGGAAGGACGAGCATGAATACAGGCAGGATTTTCAGGAAGCCCGCGAAAATCGTTCCCGCTTTTGCGTGTCCCTCATCACGCGCCGATAGCACGCGCTGCACAATCACCTGGTCGGTACACCAATACCAGATGCCGAGAATCGGCGCGCCGAAAAAAATGCCCGTCCATGGGAAGTTTGAATCCGACGCAGGCTTTATCATGTGGAAATACTCCGGAGGGACCATAGTGCGGAGGTGTTCCAGGCCACCAACGCGTCCCAGACCAATGATTGTAAGGGCGACCGCGCCGGTGATCAGGATCAGAGTCTGCACGGTGTCCGTGTAAATGACCGCTGCTAATCCGCCCGCGACGGTGTAAATGCCGGTGGCAATGACCAAAACGACGGCCGTCTCCCACAGCTTCCAGCCAGCGACTCGCTCGAGCACCACGCTCGCGGCGTAGAGCTGCACAGAAATCTTCGTGAAGATGTAAGCGATGATGGAAATTGCCGCCAAATAGACTGCGCACTGCCGGTTGAAGCGGCGTTCCAGGAACTCGGGCATGGTAAATACGTTGCTGCGCAGGTAGAAGGGAACGAACACCCAGCCGAGAATCAACAGGATCAGGCACGCTAGCCATTCGAAGTGGCCGACCGCCAGTCCGGACGAGGCGCCGGTGCCGGACAATCCTATGAAGTGTTCCGTGGAGATATTCGAGACGAACAACGATGCGCCAATGAAGAACCATCCAACGTCGCGGCCTGCCAGGAAGTAATCCTCGGAAGTGCGTTCCTTCCTAGCAAAGTACATGCCAATGCCAAAGACGATGGCAAAGTAGACACCGATAATCACGAGATCGACGGTTGCGAGCGCTCGATGGGTTACCGCGACAGAAGATGCAAGCAGCATCCATGCCTCCTTGGCGCCGCGGCCGCAAAACCGGCCCCGGCGTACCGCCTCAATGAGACTCCAACGACTCTTGCGAACCGGACGCGACCGTCCCCTATAAGAACGTTATTCCCGTCTCTTGCCAGCCAGGCCCCTGAAGAAAGCGTGTGAAAATTGGTGACTGCGAAGTCTATAACAGGAGTATCCCAGGCTCAATGCTAGTTTCCTAGGCGCGGCCTGTCTGAGCGGCAGGCACATTCCCGCTCAGCACCCTTCAGGTGCACCGTATAATCGGTGGGCTACGATCAACAGTGAGAGCTTTGTCCGCTCGCGAATCATATGCCGATTCTTTCGCTGCAAGACGTCTCAAAAGATTATTTAACGGATGGCCAGCCAGTTCACGCGCTCACCGGTGTTTCTCTGAATGTTGAACGCGGCGAGTTCGTGGCATTGATAGGTCGCAGCGGCTGCGGAAAATCCACGCTGCTCAATCTGGCAGGCGCGATGGATTTTCCCACGTCGGGCAAGGTGCTTCTGGACGGAGTTACGACATCGTCATTGAAAGATAGAGGCTTGACACGGTTGCGTCGCGAGAAAATTGGTTTCATTTTTCAATCGTTCCAACTGCTTCACACGCTGACGGTGTTCGAAAACGTCGAACTGCCGCTGCTCCTTGCCGGAAAGTCTAATCCGCGCGAAGCGGCGCGAGAACGGCTTGCCTGGGTGGAACTCGATGGTCTCGGGGATCGCTATCCTCACCAGCTTTCCGGCGGCCAGATGCAGCGTGTTGCGATTGCGCGCGCGCTCATTCATTCGCCGAGCATTCTGCTGGCGGATGAGCCCACCGGCAATCTCGACACCACGACGGGTGGCTTGATTCTTGGATTGCTCCGGCGACTCACCCGAGAGCAAAACACGGCGACCATTATGGCGACGCACAGTCCGGAGGCCGCATCGCTTGCGAATACGCTCGTCCGGTTGCGCGACGGAAGAATTCAGGAAATCACGCGGCGCTGAAATGACTCTTCTTGTGCCCTTTTACCGGTTGATGGTGCGCCCGCTTTTCCGGGAGCCGGTCCGGACCCCGCTGACGATTCTGGCCATCGCATTGGGCGTCGCGGTCGTGCTGGCTATTGATCTTGCGGGCGGAGCAGCTGCAGGCTCGTTCCGCAGTTCGATGGAAACGCTGGCTGGCGACAATGATCTGGAAGTCGTCACTTCCGGAGGCGTGCCGGAAAACGTGGTTGGCACACTCGCAACGTTGCCTTATCCGATCCGGATTTCACCGCGCATCGAAGACTACGCCACGATAGCCTATACAAAAAAATCACAACCTCTCATTGGGCTGGATCTCGTCGCCGAAGGCAGCGCTTTCGCGCAAAGTGAATCGCAAAAGACTGTTGCGTCTCAGACGCAGGATGTTTCGGAACATGCGTTTGAGTATCTAGGAGATGCCGACAGCATTTGGGTGGGTTCGAGCCTGGGGTACAGAGCTGGCGACCGAGTCGAGCTGTTTACCAACGATCAAGTTCACAGTTACACGGTGCGGGGCGTTTATCCCGACTCGAACGGCAACGAATCCGCTATTGTGATGGATCTCGCAGCCGCCCAGCATGCACTGGCGCGCTACGGCCTCGTCGATCGCATCCTCCTGAAACTGCCCGAGACTGCGAGTCTGGAAGAGTGGCAGCAGCGCTTGCGGGCCGTGCTTCCCGTTGGCGTCGAAGTTCGTCCACAAGGCACAGGCACAAATGAGAATCGCCGCATGCTGGCGGCCTTCCGCTGGAACTTGCGGCTCCTGAGCTACATTTCTCTCGTTGTTGGCGCTTTCCTTATCTACAACACGATTTCCGTTTCGGTCGTTCGGCGCCGTCCGGAGATTGGAATCGTGCGCGCCCTCGGCGCTAGCAAGCGTGTCATTCTCGCCGCATTCGTCGGCGAAGCGGCCTGCTTCGGCATTTCAGGAGCGTTGATCGGGCTTCCTCTTGGCCGCTTTATGGCCACTGGCGCGGTTCGATTGATGTCCGCCACAGTGGAATCGCTCTACGTCAGCAGCCGCCCAGGAATTATTGAGCTGAATGCGGGGTCCGTTTTTCTCGCGTTCGCAATTGGCGTGGGAGTTGCGGTGGCGTCGGCCTATTCACCGGCGGATGAGGCTTCGCGGGTCTCGCCCGTAGAAGCAATGGCGCGAGGCCGGCGGGAATATGACGTGCACGTTCAAAAAGCGCGAGACTTATGGATTGCTCTGGCGCTCGGTCTGGCGGCAGGCGCCGCTTCTTGCGCCCCCGCGATCGCCGGCAAGCCGTTGCTGGGCTATCTCGCCGCAATCCTTCTCGTCGTAGCATCGGCGCTGGCCATTCCGGCATTCGTTGAAGCCCTGACTTCTGTTTCTTCCAAACTTCTAGGCAAGCTCCTCGGTATAGAAGCGCTGCTCGCCTCGCGAAGCCTAGCGGCCTCCTTGCGCCGTACTTCCGTTCTCGTCGGCGCGCTTTCAACCGCCATAGCGATGATGACCGCGGTCGGCATCATGGTCGGGAGCTTCCGCCAGACTGTCATGGTTTGGATGGGGGATCAGTTGCCCGCCGATCTGTATCTGCGTCCGGCTGGTTCCGCAGCCGCAGATCGTCATCCAACTCTTTCTTCCGGTCTGGAGAAAGAGATTGCGAAATTGCCAGGCGTGGCGGCCGTTGATCGCCTGCGAGCCTACGAGATCAACTTTGAAAACATGCCGGCGACTCTTGCTTCCGCGGATCTGAACGTCCCGCGCGTCTATCACAATTCAGATTTTTTTTCCGGACGCCCCAAGGAGCAAGTCCTCGCCGAGCTCCGCGATTCGAATACCGTGATTGTGAGCGAGCCTTTTACGTACAAACACCATCTGAAGGCCGGTGACTCGCTGACGCTTTCGCTTGGCGAAACGCGCGCAACCTTCCGCATTGCCGATGTTTATTATGACTACTCCAGCGAGCGCGGCGGCATTTTTATGGACCGCAATACTATGCTGCGGTATTTGCCCGACCCTGGGCCTTCAAATCTTGCCATTTATGTTTCTCCGGGCGCGCAACTGGACGTGGTTCGAACTGAAATCGAGAAGGCCACCACTGGGCACCGAGTGCTGATGTTTTCGAATCGAGACCTGCGCGCGGAAGCGATCCGCATCTTCGACCGCACCTTTGCCATCACCTATGCCTTGGAAGCAGTCGCGGTCATTGTCGCAGTGATGGGCATTGCCGGAGCACTTCTAGCTCTGGTGATTGACCGCCGCCGCGAGCTTGGCCTTCTGCAATTTCTTGGCGCAGCTACGCGGCAGGTTCGCAAGCTGATTCTCGTCGAAGCCGGTTTGCTCGGACTTTTCGCCAATCTTGTCGGGGTGGCTCTGGGCTTTGCGTTGTCGCTCATCTTGATTTATGTGATCAACAAACAGTCCTTCGGCTGGACGATCCGATTTCACTGGCCGGTTGAGATTCTTCTTGGCGCGCTGACGGTGGTCTATGCAGCGACCGTGTTTGCAGGACTTTACCCAGCGCAAGTCGCGGTGCGTTTGAATCCCGTCGAGGTCGTACATGAGGAGTAAGCTCGCTTGTATCGGAGTCGCGCTTCTGCTGCTGCAGCCTCTTGCCGCTCAATACCGAACCGCCTTGCCGGGATACCGCTACGAATTCCCGCGCGATCACTTCAATCATCCGGACTATCAAACCGAATGGTGGTACTACACTGGAAATCTGAAATCGCCGGATGGCCACCGGTTTGGATTTGAGCTGACTTTCTTCCGGCAGGGAGTTAGCCGCGATCCTGCGAAGACGGCTGCCTGGGAGCTGCGGGATGTCTATCTCGCCCATCTCGCTTTGAGCGATCTCGACGGCGGGAAGTTTTATCATTCCGAACGAACGAATCGATCTGGCCCAGGCATAGCCGCGATCAATAAATCCCTTAGCCGCATTTGGAACGGCAATTGGCAGATTCAATGGCACGCCGACGATCAGGAGCTACGAGCGATCGACGAGCGCTTTCAACTGCACTTGACGCTGCACCCGGAAAAACCGCCTGTCATTCATGGTGAAAACGGCGTCAGCCAAAAGGCGGAAGCGCCGGGACGTGCTTCGCACTACATTTCTCTTACGCGGCTCGCGACCTCCGGTGCGATCGAACTGGGCAATAAGAAATTTGACGTGCGCGGCACCAGTTGGATGGACCACGAGTTCTTCACACACCAGCTTGCCTCTGAACAGACTGGCTGGGACTGGCTGAGCCTGCAACTCGCGGACAATACGGAGTTGATGCTTTTTCGTATTCGACGCAGGGATGGTTCGATTGATCCCTACTCCGCGGGCACCTACGTGGACGTGAACGGAAAGACTACGCATTTGCGTTCGGTCGACTTCGTCCTGCAGCCGGCTGGCGAAATTTGGGCAAGCCCAATTACGGGCGCGCGCTATCCAATCCGTTGGAGAGTTGGCATCCCAAAATTGAACATCGAACTGGAAGCGAAGACTCCCCTCGAATCGCAGGAATTGACGGGAAAAGCGGGATTCGCTGCAAACTATTGGGAAGGCGCCATAATTCTCAGCGGCCAGCGCGGTCCGCAATCGCTGAATGGAGTAGGCTATCTGGAAATGACGGGCTACGATCGCCCCGTTCCGTTTACGAGATAACGGTCGCCCACTAGCCGCAACAGAATGAACATATACCTTGCGCTTCTACATGTCCTATGGCTACATAGGTAGAAGGCGGAGGCATGGCAGAGAAATCCGATCTCCCGCAAGGAACACTGGACTTATTAATTCTGAAAGTGGTCGCACTCGGCCCGGTGCATGGGTACGCCATCGCGCAACGCCTGGAACAGGTCTCGCGCGGCGTGGTGCAGGTTCCGCAAGGGTCTCTCTATCCGGCATTGCACAGGCTCGAAAACCGCGGCCTTCTCGCCGCCGATTGGGAGGAGACAGAAAGCGGGCGCGAGGCAAAATTCTATCGTCTGACGCGGAAAGGACGTACGCAGCTGGAAACGGAAGCTGCGAGCTGGCAGCGCTTGATTGACGCCGTCGGGCTGGTCCTGAAACTGTCCGGGGGAGGTGCTGAATGAATTGGTGGCAGCGTCTGTTGCGCCGCAGGAAGATGGAAGATCAGCTAGAAAAAGAATTGCGCTTCCATCTCGACGAACATGCGAGCGAGTTGATCGCACGAGGCCTCTCCCCGGACGAAGCGCGGCGGCGAGCCAGGCTTGCCCTTGGCGGTCCCGAACAGGTGAAAGAAAACTGCCGCGATGCTCGCGGCACGCGGTGGCTGGAGGACCTGCTTCAGGACTTTCGCTACGCCATTCGCATGCTTCAGAAACAACCCGGCTTTGCGGTTGTCGCTTTGTTGACGCTTGCTCTCGGCATCGGGGCGACCACCGTCATGTTCACCCTGATCAACGGTGTTCTGCTGAAGCCGCTGCCTTTTTTGGACGCCGACAAACTTGTCGCCGTGAATGGACAGTCAGAGCGGTGGAATGCAGAAATTTTTGGCGAACAGAATGTCGCATATCTGGATTTCATTGACTGTGCTCGCGAGAGCCGTTCATTGACAATTGCCGCGGCGCTGTACAACGGAGGAACAGTCAGCGAGCCTGGAGAGCCCGAATATGTCGATCTTCGCGAGATTTCGTCGGGCTTGTTTTCCGTTCTGCGTGTGCCCATTGTGCAAGGACGCAGCTTTTTGCCCGAAGAAGACCGCCAGGGTGCAGCGCCGGTAGCAATCCTGGGCAGTGGTTTTTGGCAGCGTCACTTCACCGGAAGGGGGGACGCTGTCGGTTCCTCAGTTGTCCTGGACGGCAAGCGCTATACCGTTGTGGGTATCGCTCCGGCAGGCCTCAAGTTGTTCGGCGACGAGGCGGATATATACACGCCGGTAGGGCAAGATATGGCCCGATATCTGCGGAATCGAGCAGCCCATCCGATGCATGTCGTGGGCCGACTCCAGCCAGGCAGGACGCTTTCGCAAGCCCAAAGCGAGTTGGCGGTGCTCGGCCATCATTTGGCGGAGCAATTCCCGGACACAAATGCCGGACGCACTTTTCAAGTGCGGTCCCTGCGTCCGAATGTCGGAAATGTTGGATCGAAGCTTTGGCTTCTTCTAGGAGCGGTAGGCCTCGTGCTGTTGGTCGCGTGCGTAAATGTCGCCAGCTTGTTGCTCGCTCGTGCCGTTTCGCGAGAGCGTGAACTTGCGATGCGCGCGGCGCTCGGAGCCAGCCGCGGCCGGCTGGTGCGCCAATGCCTGACCGAAAGCGCAATGCTGGGACTCGCGGGAGGATTGCTCGGCGTGCTTATCGCGGCGGACGGCATCCGGCCGTTTGTACAAGTGTGGCCGGGTGCTCTGCCGCGTGCGGAAGAAGTTCGCCTCGATTGGCACGTGCTTCTGTTTGCCTTTGGCGTTTCCACGTTGAGCGGGCCTCTTTTTGGACTCGCGCCGGCCATGCGCGCGCCATTTAGCAATCTGGAACAGAAGCTGCGCATTGGGGCGCGCAGTATCGCCGGGAGCTCGCGACGTCTCCACGGCATCTTTGTGATTTCCGAAATCGCCTTGGCGATTATCCTTTTGGTTTCCGCTGGAATGCTTGGGCGAACCCTGCTTCATCTCTCCTCTCTCGATCCGGGGGTTGACGTCCGCAACGTGTTGGTCACTCGGATGGCGCTTTCGCCCGCGACGCTTGCGGATCCGGCAAAAACGCGTGCTGCTTGGAAGGATGTGCTCGCTCGGGCCCGGAATGTGCCCGGCGTGCAGTCGGTCGCCACGGTCGATACGTTTCCCATGCGCGCGGGCGATAATGAAGAAGGCTATTGGACCAACGCGGATGTGCCGCCCGCGAACAAGTTGCCCTTTGCTCTATTGACGAGCGTCTCTCCAGATTATCTGAACGTCATGCGAATCCCCTTGCGCCGGGGACGATTCTTCGATGATCACGACACGCTCGAAAGCACGCCCGTTATCGTGATTGATGAGGTCCTGGCGCAGAACGCGTTTGGTACTCAGGATCCGGTCGGAAAGCGGCTCTGGATTCCTGACATGGGCTACGGCGGCAACGTATTCGAAATAGTGGGCGTCGTGGGACACGTCCGGCACTGGGGGCTTGCCGGTGACGATCAAGCGAAGGTCCGCGCGCAGATTTACTATCCCTTTGCCCAGCTTCCCGACGGTTTCATGCACCGCTGGTCGGAACTGATGTCGATTGCCGTGCGGACCGAAATTCCTCCGTTGAGTGCTCTTGCATCTTTGCGGAGCGAACTGAAAGGTGTTGCGGGCGATCAAGTTCTCTACGAAGTCCGCACAATGGAACAGCTGGCGAGTGAGTCGCTCGCGGAGCAACGCTTCCTCTCGCTGCTCTTCGGCATCTTCGCTGGCTTGGCTCTGCTGCTGGCGTGTATCGGCATTTATGGTGTGCTGGCCTACTTGACCAGCCAGCGGGTGCCGGAAATCGGCGTGCGCATGGCGCTTGGGGCGACCGCTCGCGACGTCATTCGGCTTGTGCTACGGCAGAGCCTCGGAATGGTTTTCGGCGGTATTGCCGTGGGCATTGTTACAGCTCTGGCGGCAGGGCGCTTATTGATGCACACGGTAGACGGAATGCAATCCAATGAGCCATCCACCTTCATCATTATGATTTCCGTGCTGATCGTGGCCGCGCTCTTAGCCAGTTTTGGGCCAGCCCTCCGTGCCAGCCGCGTTGATCCGGTCACCGCCCTGCGCCAGGACTAGGACGAACCCTTCCGCTCGCAGTGGGGCAAGCTTGCGGATAGAGCGGGCGAAGTTGTATCGGACTCCACCTCCACAAGTGGAGCATCTTCACATCGCCCCAAAATGCAAGGTTGGGTGAGCACTTCTTGCAGAATGCTTCTATCACCCGATGATCGTCAGGCTGGCCAAAGCGAAAATGCATTTTGCGATTGGCTGGACAGCTAAGGTCTGGCTCCCCGGGCTAGATTCGAACTAGCAACCCTTCGGTTAACAGCCGAAATGATCGAAAATCTAAGTGCCCTATCTGGTGTCGCTTACGAGAAATTGGGAGCCATTTTTCCCTCTTTAGTTGCACCCACACCTGCACCACAGCACCAGCTAAAGTATCCCGATTCAATGCGCCTTCGGTTGGACCCGAATGCTTGATACGATCCTTCAGCTTGTTGGTTCGGGTTGGCGGCCTCGCAAATGATCTATGTATCCTTTCGTTGACCAAGGCGTCTAATCCACTTAGAGTCGAACTAGCATGATGGGCAAGAGACTATTCGTAGTTTTGGCCGTGGTCGCCTTTTTGGGCCTGCAATTTGCGGACTGCATGTCCGCGATGACGCAAGACCAGCAGAGCATGAAGTGCTGCGGTACCATGCCCTGC
>DASQYT010000185.1:0-3999 GCA_035639075.1 Candidatus Elarobacter sp. | reverse complement strand
ATCCCTGGGGTCGGCCCAGACGTGCGTGAAATACCAGGCGCGCTGGCGAAAACGATGATCGTCGTTGATCAGAGTCCAGTTTGTGCCGCCATCATCGCTGCGGTAAAGGCCGCCTTTCTTCGCTTCGATCAGTGCGTAAACGACATTGGAGTCCGCGCCGGAAACGGCGACGCCGATGCGGCCGAGCGGGCCCTCAGGCATACCGTTGCCTTCGACGCGCTTCCAGGTGGTGCCGTCGTCGTTCGAACGATAGAGGCCGTCCTTGTCGCCGCCGCTGTTGAGCATCCAGGGCGTGCGGTAGCCTTCCCACATCGCGGCGAAGAGAACATGGGGATTCTGAGGATCGAAAACGATGTCGATGCCGCCCGTGCGGTCGTCGAGATAGAGAACTTTCTCCCAGGTCTTGCCGCCATCGCGAGTGCGGAAAATGCCGCGCTCGGTGCTTTTGCCGTAGGCGTGGCCGAGAGCAGCGACGAAGGCGACGTCGGGATTCGTGGGATGGACGATGACTCTGCCGATGTGACGCGAGTCTTTCAAGCCGACATTGTTCCAAGTTTTGCCGCCGTCGTTCGAACGGTAAACGCCGTCGCCGAAGGAAATGTTGCCGCGAATGCAAGCTTCGCCGGTGCCGACGTAAATGACATTGGGATCCGATTCGGAGACTGCGATGCTGCCGACGGAGGAGGTGGTCTGCTTGTCGAAAAGAGGATCCCAGGAAACGCCGCCGTCCGTGGTTTTCCAAACGCCGCCGGCAACCGCGCCAAAATAATAGGTATTCGGCTGGCTCGACACACCGGTCACGGCAAGGGCGCGCCCGCCGCGAAAGGGCCCGATGAGGCGCCATTTCATTCCGCCGTAAGTTTTAGGGTCGATTTGCGGGGCGTTCTGCTGGGCGTCGACAAAGACTGGAACTACGAGCATCAGGAAGCAAACAAGCAGAACGAAATAGACGGGCTGGCAAGACGCTTTCACACACACCTCCAGAGATAGAAACGGAAAACGAAGAATGTTATCGCTACGCGGTGTTAGACGGAAGCGTTTTTAGTTGGACTGCAGGTTGCGATACGATGCAGGCGCGGTGAGCGGACAGAAAACATTTGACGTTGCGGTGATTGGAGCGGGCGTCTTTGGCGCGTGGACGGCGTGGCACCTCGCCAAACGAGGACAGCACGTAGCGCTGATTGATGCGTATGGTCCGGCGAATTCGCGGGCGAGCTCCGGAGGCGAAACGCGCATCATTCGAATGGGCTACGGCGCGGATGAGCTGTACACGCGTTGGTCGCAGAAATCGCTGACACAGTGGAAGGAGTTTTTTGCGGCGACGCGGCAACCGCTTTTTCTCGAAACCGGCGTGCTGTGGATGGGCGGTAACAAGGACGAGCGATTGCGGCAAACCGGCGAGACGTTAAAGCGATGCGGAGTGACATTCGAGGAGCTGGATCGCTCAGCGATGGAGAAGCGCTATCCGCAAATTGGGTTTGACGGCATTGGACGCGGCATCTTTGAGCCAAAGAGCGGTGTTCTGATGGCGAGACGCGCAGTGACCGCCGTAGTTGAGGATGCGATTCGGCTTGGCGTGGAGTACCTCTGCGCGCAGGCAATGAATCCGCGAGAGGCTGGCCGGGTTGAACACATTGCGACGAGTCGGGGCGAACGGATCGCCTCGGAAGAGTTTGTGTTTGCCTGCGGACCGTGGCTTGGCAAAGTTTTCCCGGATGTTCTTGGCTCGCGGATTTTTCCTTCGCGGCAAGAAGTGTTTTTTTTCGGCATTCCGCCGGGCGATACGAGCTTCGCGGCACCGGCACTGCCGACCTGGCTTTTTCAGGAAGACCTGGTTTACGGAATGCCGGACATCGAGGGACGAGGACTGAAGATTGCGTTTGACGAACATGGAGAGCGGGTTGACCCGGACACGCAATCGAGGATTGTTTCGCCGGGAATGACGGAGCTGGTGCGAAAGTATGTAGCGCGGCGGTTTCCGGCGCTGAAAGATGCGCCGATTGTGGAAACGCGCGTCTGCCAGTATGAGAACACTTCGAACGGAGATTTTTTAATCGACCGGCATCCAGAAATGGAAAACGTGTGGTTCGTGGGCGGCGGCTCGGGACATGGGTTCAAACACGGCCCAGCAGTGGGAGAATACGTGACGGGCCAGTTGGTCGATGGCACGCCGGCGGAGGCGCGGTTTTTGCTGGAGACAAAGTCGACCACGCAGAATCGCGCCGTCTATTGAGACGGCAGACAAAGGAGTCGTTGATGCACCGAGTCTCACTTCTGCTGATTTGTGCGGTTTGTTTTTCACCCTTGCTTCGGGCGCAAAAACTGAAAGACGACATTTCCTGCTACTCGGATCACAAGGACAATGCTCCCCACAAGAAAAAACTTTGGGACGGCTATGAAATCTCACTAGGGCCCTCGCGAGATCCTGAGGCCGTAGAAGAAAAATGCACGGCTGCCATCTACAACAGTACGGGCCGTGTAGTGTTTCGCACCAACGGATTCAACGTGGTGTTCGATGAAGAACAGACGGGAAAAGATTTTGATGGAGACGGCAAGCCCGAAGTGGTGTTTCGGACTGATACGGGCGGGGGAATGCACTGCTGCTGGGGCTACATTGTTTATTCACTTTCGCCAAAACCGCACAAGCTGTTCGAGATTGATATGGCTGGCCGTGTTGATTTTGAGAAAGACAAAGACGGAAGGATGGTGATCTGGAAGAGAACGGCTGGGCCTTATGGATTTACGTCGAATGCGAGAACCCCGTTTGCAGAAAAAGTTCTGCGCGTCCGTGAAGGAAAGCTGGTGGATGCAACGCCGGAATTCTGCGGGAAGATTTTGAGCGACGAGTCTGAAGACTACCAGGCCGATCAGCGCCAGCTGACACCTGAAAACCTGAAGAAATTAGAAACAACCGGGACTGGAGACTGGAACAACGAAGATGCTGTGAGCGCGCTGCTATCGCGGGCGTTGCAATACGTGTTCTGCCAGAGATTTGACGAAGCCATGAAGGAGCTTGATTTGTGGCCTGAAGGCGACCGCGGGAAAATGAAAATAGGGTTCGCAGACGCTATTCGAGAGCAGTATCCCGAATTTGCGGCGAAGCTGAGCGAATCCGCTGAAAAGAAATAGCGAAAGAAACGCCTGGAGTATACTGACCGTCGCTACGCTGAACGCCATCTTGCGGTGAAACTTCCCGCTTTGGCGTGCGTCTGGTACAAAAGGGTCGTTCTTTGTCTGCCGTTCCGACTCGCCACTTTGCAGATTCCGAAAGGTTGAAAATACGGAGGAGAAATGGTTTCGAAAACTGATCGAGCCAGCCAAGCAGTCGCGCTGCTCGCAGGACTCGTGCTGATGTGGACTGCACCCGCCAACGCAGGGCCTTCCAGCGCGGCCGAGTTCAGAGTTCCCGTGGAGTATTATAAGCTGCCGAATGGACTGCGCGTGGTGCTCTCGCCGGATCATACTTCGCCGACAATTTGCATAGGCGTGTACTACCGGATTGGATTCCGGATCGAGCCGAAGGACCGGACAGGGTTCGCGCACCTGTTCGAGCACATGATGTTCCAGGGTTCGCAGAACCTGGGAAAGATGGAATTCATCAAGCTAGTTCAACAAAACGGCGGAATCCTGAACGGATCGACACGATTCGACTTCACGAATTACTTCGAAGTGCTGCCTGCAAACAAACTGGAGACCGCGCTGTGGGCCGAAGCAGACCGCATGGGCGGGCTGGCGGTGAATGAAGACAATTTGAAGAACCAGCAGGGCGTAGTCGGGAACGAAGTGAAAGTGAACGTGCTGAACCGTCCATATGGCGGTTTCCCGTGGATTGACATGCCGATGGCCGCGAACACCAACTGGTACAACGCGCACAACTTCTATGGAGACCTAAAGGACATCGAAGCGGCGACGCTCACGGACGTGCAGGCGTTTTTCAAAACGTACTATGCGCCGAATAACTCGGCGCTGGCGATTGTGGGAGATTTTGACGCCACGGAA
>DASQYT010000184.1:0-3869 GCA_035639075.1 Candidatus Elarobacter sp. | reverse complement strand
CCCGGTAGAGAAGGCGCGCAACCCGAGGATGTCGCCGGTGTCCACCAGATCCTGGTAGGCAAACATATCGTTCGTGGCGGTCTGCACATCGAGGCCAGCGGTGACGCCGTACGCGAGGTTTGCGAGGAACGACCAGTTTTGCGTGTCCAAGATGCCGCGCCGGATTTCGGTCCAGTGCGCGTGGGTGTCAATGAAGCCCGGCACGATCGTTTTGCCGCTCACATCGAACACTTTGGAGCCCGCCGGCGCGCTGCTTTTCGCGCCGACGCTTTTGATGCGGTTATTCTCGACGACGATGTCGGCGTTCTTCAGAACTTCGTCGCCCCTCATTGTTACAACTGTGGCGCCTCGAAGAACGATCGTGCCTTTGGGCGTTTTTCGCGGGACTTCCAGATCGACGGCGATCTCCTGAACGTCCTTTTCCTGTTCCTTCAGTTTCTTTTCTTCTTTTTTCTCGTCCTTCTTTTGATCCTTCTTCTCGTCTTTCTTCACATCTGCCGTTTGTGACGCGGCGTCCGTTTTGTCCGCGTCCTTCTTATCGGAGTCTTTAGCGTCCGCGTCTTTCTTGTCGCCTTCTTTCTTCTCGTCCTTCGGCGGTTCGAAGGAGATGGCGCTCAGAGGTTCACGGAAGAGGCTCGCGCCCACCGCCCAGGTGATCGTTTTGCCGTCATCGGCCCACGCGAAATAGTCCGCGCCAATGTCGGTCAGCCGCTTGGCCGGAACGGCAGGAGTGGCCACGTTGACAGTTGGAGGTTCCCCGCCAACGATCGGCATGGCAATGACATAAAGTTGATTCATTACGTGCGCAAGCACCCACTGACCATCAGGACTCGGCACAATGTCGTCCGCGGGAACTGGCTCTTCGAAGAAATAGAGTCCCTGGCCTTTGACCACGAGGTGTGTCCGGCGGTCCGTGCCGTCGTAGCGCAGGGAGACGAGGCCCTGCGGCGTGTAAACGTAAATGCGGTCCTTGTCGTTGGTGAAATGAGGCCCGCCTGCTCCGCGCGCGGGCAAGATCAAGTTGGCGCCGCCGCCGTCGGAGGGAATCCAGATGAGGTCGGCGTTCCCCGTCTGCCCGCCGTCGAAGGTACTGTTTTCGCGGTCATAAGCATTGCCGCGCAGCAGAACAATTTTCGTGTCATCGGGCGACCACGCGGGATTGCTGTACACCGCAAGCGACTTCGACAACTGCACCGGTGTTCCGCCAGCTGCGGGAATTTTCCAGAGCTGCCCGCCGTCGCTGGACCAGGTCACATAAGCGATGGACTTGCCATCCGACGACCAAGCGGGCTGAAATTCGCGGGCGTTTCCGGTGGTGAGGCGCTGGGGCCTGCCGCCGGGCAAGTCCATGGTGAAGAGGTGCGTCATGGCTGAGAAAACGAGTTTTTTCCCGTCAGGCGATTCGGCTGGATCCATGATCAGCCGCACCTTCACCGGCCCTTGTTCGGCCGTCTGCGGAAAATCCAGCTTGGGCCCCAATTCCTGGGAAACCTGGGCCGTGAAGGGAATTACTTTGTCCGAGCCGGTGACCAGATCGAGGCGTTTGATTTTGCCATCCTGGTTGTAAACGATTTCCTTGCCGCCTGGGAGAAACGCATAACCGGGGAAAACGTCGCGAGTGAAGAGCGATTCCTGATCGTCGCGGGTGACTGGATACTTCACCCAACGGTCTTCTCCGCTTTCGAGATTGCGCAAACGCAGTCCAGACTCCGTCTCGTAGCGCGTGACGTAGAGGACCTGCTTGCCATCCGGCGAGAGCACGGGGCGAAAAGCGCTCTTGATCTGGCGAATGAGGTCGTCTTCGTCGCCGGTCTTGCGGTCGCGGCGGGCGATGTGCCACGTAGGGAGCTGTTGGTTGTAGTACAACGAACCTAGCTTGGCGGCGTAGTAAAGATATTTTCCATCCGGAGAAGCTACTACTCCCATGGCATTGGGGCGGCGGTTCCTTTCCAAGTTCGGCGTGGGCTTGGATTTGGTAATTTGCACGCCCGTACCGCCCTCCACGTGGTACATCCAGATTTCGCTAGAGCCGATGCCGAATTGCGCTTTCGAAACAAAAATGTATTTGCCATCGGGGGCCCAACTCGGAGAAGTGAAATCGTTATTCGGATCTTTCGAGACTTGCTTCACGCTAGTTCCATCGGGATGCATGATCCAAATGTTCTCGCTTCCTTCGCGGTCGGAAAGAAAAGCGATCCACTGGCCGTCTGGGGAGAACTTCGGCTGGCTGTCGAACGACATGCCTCCATCGATCAGCTTGGCATGGCCGCCTTCGATAGGGAGCGTGTAAATGTCGCCGACTAGTTCGAAAACGATGGTCTTGCCATCGGGTGAAACGTCGAGTGAAAGCCACGTGCCTTCATCGGTAGTGAATTCAACTTTGCGATCAGACTTCAGCGGCAGGCCTTTTTTCTCGTCCTTTTTTTCGTCCTTCTTCTCTTCCTTCCTGTCCTTCTCCTGATCGGCGGCGTCCTGCCGTCTTGGGCTGGCGCTCAACGACGCTGCGCTGCCAAAAATTACTCCGAAGACCGTTGCCAACACAACGAACGACGCGTTCAGACCGCGCAGACTGGGCTGCTTCACGTTCATGATCGATTTCCTCCGTACCGTCTTACGAAACTTTTGACCCGGGAATCACAGTTGGCGACCGACTGGTTGCGGGCCAGCCGACGGACACACCCTTCTGCGCCCTTAGACGCAAGCAATGTGGAAGCGTCTCGGCCGCACCGACCCTGGGGCTGCTATTGATCCGATTCCTCTTCGCCGCCCCGTCCACCGCGCGGTTGCGGCGGCGCGGGGACGATGTGAGGAATTCCCGCGTCATTCATCTTTTTATTCAACGCAGGCAGGTCGTCCTCTGCGATTCTCTTGACTTGCGCCGAAGCATCGTTAACCAGCGGCGTCAACTCCGCAAGTTTTTCTTTCTGATGCGCGCTTGGCGCGGCCGTAAACCCATCGAGGTCATCCAAAAGGTTCTGCACTTGATTCGGGAGCGGGTCGGGCTTCCATTCGAACGGAGGCCCTGCGTTCCCCAGCCCTTGCCGTTCACGAATAAACTTCTCCGCGACGGCGTCTACTTTTTTCTGCAGCTCATCGGAGGCTTTCACGATGTCGTCTGGAATCTTCGCGGTGTTGGGCTTTCCCGCGTCTTTCTTCCACTCCTCTCGGGCAGCCTTCAGCGCCGTCTGGATGCCTTCGATGGTCTTGCGGTCCTTATCCGTGGTTTTGGCCATGCGATAGAGTTGATCGATCAGTTCGCGCCGCGCGGAGCGGTCCACCGCTGAAATAACGATTCGCGTGTCTTCTTCGACCATAACTTTTTGCGTGGCTTCCTTGTCCCCGGCCTTGATCTTGATGGTGTATTCGCCCGGCTCGACGAGCGGCCCGCGCGGCCCGAACCCGAAACCCGCGGCGATGGCTTCGAGTTGTTCGGGTGTCGGTTCTGCGGGCGCATTCGAGCGCAGATCCCAGTTCATCCGATTGACACCCGCCGCACCGGGTCCGTCCATCTCTCGAATCGCTTTCCCGTCTTTATCGAGCACGGTGATTTTTACTTTACCTTCCTTCTTTTCGGCTGTATCCCCTTTGGCGTCGGCCCTGGGATTCTGCTCGGATGGGTCTTTCTTGTCCTTCTCGTCAGGACTCTTTTTGGCGGGTTCGGCAGGCACGGCTTCCTTGAGGTAGTAGGTCAAAATCGCGCCGTACGGAGGATTTTTCGCGGTGAACATTTTTTGACCGGCGCTCCAACGCCGGTTGCGCAGGTGCCAGGTTATCGCCGGCCGGGGCGGAAAGAATGTCAGCGACGATGCCGCGGCGTTCGCATCCATCTTCTCGATCGGCGTCAAATCGTCAAGAATCCAGATGGAGCG
>DASQYT010000183.1:0-11668 GCA_035639075.1 Candidatus Elarobacter sp. | reverse complement strand
AAGGACCCGGGGGGAGCAGTGTAGTGCAGGAAATTGTCGCCGAGACGCAGGCCGAGGGGAACGATCGCGAGAATGAGAGCTACTTCCGCGAGCAGCCCGCCGAGCAAGGCTCGCGCCCAGTGGATTGTTGTGCTACTCATTTTCCTACTCCGTGCCTCACGAGTGCGTTTGTCGCGCGCTAGTGTCTAGTGTGCGAGAGGGTCTGTGCGAAGCTGGAAATGTAAGACCTTGCTCGACGTTCCTTTACCCCCTTCCGCATGGAAAGGAGTGCGAGTGCCATACGTAGCCCACAGGCCTTTTCCCTTCCAGCCTGCTTTCGGATCGTCGATCCGGCCGTCCATCCCCTTCGCATAGAATCCCATGGGGTACGGGACACGAAGCACAACAAACTTCCCGCTATCGGGCAACAGCGCAAGTAGCCCGTCATTTCCGTTGCCGGTGGCAATCGGCACGTTCTTTCCGAGTCCCAAAGTGTCGAACTGATCCACCCAATCGTAATAACTGGCCTCGGCGCTGCCTGGATCGGTGACCCCTTGCAACTGCGGCCCCGGTAGTTGATAGAGCGTCCAACCCTCAGGGCAGTGTTGCCCTGTCGCTGTCGGTCCGGTAAGTGGCCCTTTGCACTTGCGCCGGTCGAAGCTTGCCAAATGCCCGCTGGCAATCACCGTCCACACAACACCATTACGGTCGATGTCGAGCCCCCGCGGCGAGAACCCGTGAACAGGCGCCTTTGGATCGTTCCATGGCAGTTCGTAGATTTCTGCAAGGGCGGTTGCGGGGGGATTTGGTCCGGGATTTAACCGAACGACCGCGCCCGGGAATCCCAACACCGTTCCCCAGATCGACCGATCCACTGGACTCACGGTGACGCCGTAGAAAGCAGCGTTGATGCGCTTGTCCTTGGTGGCATCGATGGGCTGATCAGGCTCCACATATTCATCCCGCTTTCCATTGCCGTTGGTGTCGAGGATGAGCGCCGTCCAGCCCTGCGACTTCTCTTCATCGTGGGTCTCATCGAACATCTTTGTATTCAGCCAACCTACCGCTCCCCCGCCGCCACCGCTGCTTGTCCACAATGTATTGTTTGTATCCTCGGCAAACACCAAATGATGTGTACCAAAACAGGTGTTAATGAGCGTGACTTGTTTCGTCTTTGAGTCGTACACGGCCAGTTGTCGGCCGCTCGTCTTGAGGGGAAATAAGACCGCCGAAGGGTGGCCCGAGCCTTCTTTGCAGAACGCTGGATTTTCGCTCGGGCGGATTCTGGAGGTAATCCAGACTCGCCCCTGCGCATCGAACATTGGATTGTGAACATTGGCTTGGCTGTGCCAGATGGCTTCATCGCCCCAGTACGGCGAAGGCGCCGCAATCTTGTCGTCGGCGCTTGATGGAGTCTTCGGATCGCGAACAGGCAGCTTCACTTGACTCGTCACGGAGTTCACCGAATCAAGAACCGGCAGATAGTCCGTGCTGAGTTCAGTGGCTCCATAAATCAGGCCGTTGGCATTGAGAGTTGGGTTCCGCTTGTCGGTCGCGATCTCATCATGGAGATACGCCTTGGGGTCCGCCCAGTCCCATTCGGTGATGACCACGTTACGCTCGACACCTTGCGGTCTCGGAGGTGTGGACGGCAATTCGCCAGCAGCGATGCGGTCGGTCCAGTCCGCGAACATCGGCAACGCTCGCTCGGGTCCTAGCTGGCCGAGGCCGTTGATCATGTTGTTGCCGGCTTGTCCCGAGAGTAGACGTCGCGCCCAGGCCGCGGTCGACGAGTCGAAATGGCCCAGGCTCTTAGGAATCTCGCGCGTGGCCTTATCCCCCATTTGATGACACGACCAGCAGCTATCGGTTTTTAAAAAATGCAGCCAGTGACCCTGGCTTTTCATGTTTTCCGGGATGCCGTTGCCTTTGGGCCCAGTGCCGGGGAACTGGCTTTTGTCCGGCACACGGAGCAAGGAAAACCAATAAATGGCCGGGTAGTATTCCGCTGCTGCACGCGAGTTTGGCGCCACTGCCGCAGTCAGATTGACAGCCTTGCCGGGAGTCGTCTGCACCAGGAGCGAATCCACGAGCCCGTAGCCTCGCACCCATACTTTGTAGTTCGCCTTGGGAAGCTGCGGCAGTAAATAGCGCCCTCTGTCATCAGTAACGACAATTTTCACGAATTTAGTCGGCAGGTCGGCCGTCTCCGCGATCACCCAAACGCCCGCCTCCGGGCCATTGGAGCTCGTCACCACGCCGCCGATGTCGTCGCTCCCGATCGAGATCGCTTCCCCAGAGGACTGCTGCCCGTTCAGCCCCCTTAATGAGACTAATAGGATCAATCCTAAGGCGATCAGCGGATACAAGACTCTCTTGGCCATAATGTTCATCTCCTGTGGCGACATTACTCGCAGAGTCGAAATTGGGAATCTTTCAGCCTCAGAAATGAAGCGCGGTTGAATCGTAAACACGCCGAATCGCGTTGTCAATTGGCTCGATTTGGCTCGATTTGGCGAAAGGACGGACGACAGAGGATGCGGAAACTAAGCGAAATTACTTCCGTTCTTGCCGGCCATTTGGGAGTCATCAGCTTTCGGCTCAACAGTTAACCACCCGCCAATCGCAGTCTCAGCTCAGTGGGTATGGAACAGCGCCTGAAAGTCGGCGCGGTCTCTTAATGCTGCGAACGCGGCATCCGACTGTATTGATGCCGGCAGAAACTGTGGCGGAATCGTTTTGAGCCAAACCATCGCCGCCTCAGGATCATGGTCGAGCGCACATGCCTTGGCCGCAGGTAAGCCGAGATCCCGCGCGCCGAGGCCTCCGATCATTTTTGCTCGATCGAATCGTGCGCGTGCCTCTTTGTATTGCTTCGCCCCGCTCAGAGCGTTTCCATACGCGAGCAGCAGGCGAGCATCCTGCGGATGGGCGGCGACGAGCTCATGATAGAGGGCTCCCGCCCTGGCAAAGTCTTCGGTGAACATCGCCCCTGCCGCGCTCGCTTCGGCGAGTCCACCATGCAAGGCGGATTGATGAGAGCCGGAGATTGCAAGCTGCGCGAAGCGGAACGTCTCCTCGATAACTTCGCGAGACAGTTCGTTATCGTCTAAAACGTCAAAGCCGTGGTGGCCGCCAGAATAGTTCAGTACAGTCCAGGGCGCGTTCGCGGCGATGCCCGCAGCAATCCTCCTATCGAAAGATTGATTTGTTAATGGCTGATCAAGGCCCGCGCGCACAAAAAGAACAGGCAGATCGAGGCGGACCTGGGGCACATCTGCCGATCCATAATAGATCACCGCGGCTTTGATGGCTTTGCGTTGGGTGTCCTCGACTGCTGGAAGCCCTGCGGACACATTGCCGGACCAAGCGATAACCACAAGGCGGTCAGGGTCGATACCCAGATCCTCAGCGCGCTGCCTGAGGTAGATGGAAAGCGAGTCAAACTCTTCGGCGGCGTGGTCGGCCGTAGTTTCGGCCGTGATCGCTGCGAACCCATGTGCGGTCGCGGCTTTCGCCCAGCTTTGAGATTGCGCCGAGTCCCGCATGAACCCACCACCAAAACCGTTGAAAATTACAAACACGGGCAATGGCTTCGAGCGAGCGGAGTGGCTGGGGAGAAAAAGGTTCAGAGACAACCCGGTCTGGCCGCTCTGCTTGTAGACCAGATTGCTTTGAGTAAAGTCCGTCGCCGCGGGTACAGGATAGACGAACCGCAACTCCTGGGAGCAAGCGATGGACGCGAGGAGGACGACCAGGACGACGAGTATGCCTGATCTCATGGAGTTTTTGACGATCTTCGCGGAAGAACGATAGCTCCTGCGAGACGGTCCCCAAGTCTTTTCCCAGAACGCCGTTCAGGATAACTTCCGGGTAGCCGACGATCCGAGAGTTATCGGACGGTAGGTCGACGTCAAAGTTAGCCAAAAAAAACTGTACCTCCCGACTTTATCCTGAATCGATCTCCAATCAAGAGTTTGCCGGATTCAGTCGTTCCTGCGCCGCTAAGAATCTCGCCTTAAGCGCGCATTGGAATTATTGAACGCATGACGCTGCAGGGGTAGTATAAACGCGGGAATGAGATGCGAGAGTCCTGGCGATCTCAAAGGCCTAGGGAAATGCTCTTCGACGGCACGATTGGACGGGCTCACAACAAGTTATCCTCGCTTAGACTCTTGCGTTATCCTCTGGGCCTTATCTTTGCGGGAGGCTCATTCGTTCTCTCCCTTCTCCTCCTTATCGCTGGCGCTCTGTTAGCAAGGCCGCAAGCTGCGAGTCAGGGCGGCGCCGCGGGAGCACGTCAAGTAACACCCGGCGCTTCCGTCGTCTTCGCCACTCAAATTCGGCCGATTCTTGCCGCGCGTTGCTACCCATGCCATGGCCCCGACGTACAGCAACACGGTCTTCGGCTGGATTCGCTTCCGGCAATCCTCAGCGGCAGCGCCAACGGCAAAGTCGTCATTCCAGGCGACAGCCAGAACAGCCACATCGTGCGGCGCTTGCTTGGACTCGAGCAGCCACAAATGCCTTACGGTGGCCCGCCGCTCCCTGCGGAACAGATAGACTTAGTGCGAAAATGGATCGACGAAGGTGCGCAGGGACCCGACTCGAGCGAACCAGTGGTCGCGGCGGCAGCGCCGATCAATCATGTGAAGGCGGCACACAGCGCTTCGGAAAAGCCCGTCGACTTTAACCGCGACATTCGCCCAATTCTTTCCGACGCGTGCTTTACGTGCCACGGCCCCGAGGAAAAAAGCCGCCAAGGGAACTTGCGCCTCGACATTAGGGAAAGTGCCTTTGCTGAGCACAACGGCTACAGCATCATCGTCCCGGGCAGCAGTGCCACGAGCCGTCTATATCAGAAGATCAGCTCGAAGGATAACGCGTTTCGCATGCCGCCGGCCTGGTCAGGCAGAAGCCTGACGCCCAAGCAGATCGAATTGTTCCGTCAGTGGATCGACCAGGGCGCGAAATGGCAGTCCCACTGGGCCTTCGATCCGCCCAAACGTTCAGCAATACCAGAGGTCAAAGACAAAACCTGGCCGAAGAATCCCATCGACAATTTCACGCTGGCGCGCCTGGAAGGCGAGGGGTTGAAACCTTCCGCTGAAGCAGATAAGGCTACTCTGCTGCGGCGAGTTTCCCTTGATCTGACTGGCTTGCCGGCCACTCCCGCGGAAGTGGACTCCTTGGTAGCTGACAAATCTCCAGACGCTTACGAAAAGAGAGTGGACCATCTGCTGGAGTCGCCCCACTACGGCGAGCGAATGGCCATGCCGTGGCTTGACCTGGCGCGTTATTCCGATACTCATGGCTATCACATCGACAGCTTGCGGGAAATGTGGCCGTGGCGCGATTGGGTGATTGCCGCCTTCAATCGCAACATGCCGTTTGACGAATTCGCAATCGAGCAATTGGCCGGCGACCTTCTCCCCAACGCCACGCTCGAACAGAAAATCGCCAGCGGGTTCAACCGCAACAACATGATCAATTTCGAAGGCGGCGCGATCCCGGAGGAATATCACGTCGAATACGTCGTCGATCGCGCGAGCACCACGGCAACGACTTGGCTAGGACTGACCATGGGTTGCGCGCGGTGCCACGACCACAAGTACGATCCCATCAAGCAGAAGGAGTTTTATCGCTTCTTCGCGTTTTTCAATACCGTTCCAGAACGCGGCCTGGATGGTTTTGAAGGAAATGCCGCGCCGGTGCTGTCGTTGCCTACTCCAGAGCAGCAGCAACAGATGGACGAGCTCAAGAGGAAGATCGCTGCCGCTTTGACGGCGATGCCCGAAAACGAGGTCTTGGCACTTCGCAACGAATGGCAGAAAACGCGGCTTGCGACATTACCCGAGCCGACACGGGACGCGCTGGCAACGCACTATCCTTTCGACGACGACCTGTCAGACGCTTTCTCACGCCAAGACGGAAAGTTGGTTCGAGGTGAAATCACCTATGAAGATGGGCCGGCCGGTAAGGCCGCTGAATTCAGAGGTGAAAGTGAAGCCAGTCTGGGCCAAGCCGGGGATTTCGACTGGCATCAGCCTTTTGCTATCGCCGCCTGGGTGAATCTCTACGAGGAGAAGGGCAAAGTTCTTCAGAAACGAGACGCCTCCGAGCACTGGACCGGCTATGAGCTCGGTCTCGAGGACGTCGCCTTCACCCGCCGGCAAGAACGGAATCTTCGCGTTGTCGTACGGCTTGCGGCGCCCTGGCCCGTTAGCGCTATCGAGGTGCGCACGAAAAATCGTGTGCGGATGGACAGCGATCATCATCTGCTCGTCAACTATGATGGGTCGGGCAAAGCTGCGGGCTTGAAGATCTTCGTCGATGGAACGCCGTGGGAAACGGAAACCACAAAGGACGACCTCCGCGGAAGTTTCCGTACTTCCGCGCCATTGGAGATTGGCAACAAAAATATCGGCGGCGCCTTTAAAGGGCGACTCGGTGACCTGCGCATTTACACCCGCACGCTATCTGATACAGAAGTCGAAGATCTCGCCGTGCACCTGCCGGCGCGCGTCCTCTTGACCAAGCTTGGAGGCACGCCCGCATTGGAAATTGCGGCCCTCCAGCCCGAGAAGCCGCCCCAAGAGGCCGACATAGGAGAGCTGGAGAAAGCGGAGGGCCAGGAACAAAAGCAGGCGAGGCTCGAAAAACAGGATCAAGCCCGCCTAAGCGAATACTTCCTTAAGCACGATGCGCCAGAGAAGTACAGGCAGTCTTACTCTCAGTTAGTAGAACTCAGAAAAGAAAAGGGCAAGCTCGAAAAATCCATTACGACCACCATGGTCATGGCGGAGATGTCCAAGCCGCGCGACACCTTCGTCCTGGGCCGCGGTCAATATGACAATAAGGGCGAGATGGTCACGCCGGGTGTTCCCGCGTTCCTGCCGCCGATGCCCGAGGACCTGCCTCGTAACCGTTTAGGACTCGCCAAGTGGATCGTCGATCCCTCCAACCCGCTCACTGCGCGCGTTGTGGTCAATCAGTATTGGCAACAGCATTTCGGGACTGGCATCGTCAAGACTGCCGAGGACTTTGGCTCGCAGGGTGAACAACCGAGCCATCCTCAATTACTCGACTGGTTGGCAACTGAGTTCGTCCGCACTGGCTGGGACATCAAGGCCATGCAGCGTCTGATTGTCACCTCAGCGACATACCGCCAATCTTCCCGCGCGTCGCACGAACTGATCGAGCGCGATCCCGAAAATAGGCTGCTCGCAAGAGGGCCGCGATTCCGCCTCCCCGCCGAGATCGTTCGCGACAATGCCCTGGCGATCAGCGGATTGCTCAACGATAAAATCGGCGGGCCGAGCGTCTACCCTTATCAGCCCGCAGGCCTTTGGGAAGAGATGGCCTTCGGCCAGGGCTTTTCGGGTCAGACCTACACCCCGTCCTCGGGTCCCGATTTATACCGCCGCGGTCTTTACACGGTGTGGAAGCGCACCGTCCCGCCGGCCTCGCTGACTATCTTCGACGCGCCCGACCGCGAAAAATGTACCGCCAGGCGCGGAGTCACCAACACGCCGCTGCAGGTGCTGACGCTTTTGAACGATCCCACGTACGTGGAAGCCGCTCGTGCATTGGCGCAGCGTGCGTTGCGCATGGGCGGCAGGTCCGATCGCGAGCGCATAGACTTTGCTTTCAAGCTAGCGACGGCACGCACACCCGACCCGCAGGAACGCGACGTGCTGCTCGGCTCGCTCTCGCAATTTCGGTCCACTTACCGCCGGGACCAGGCGCAGGTAACGAAGCTGCTGTCCGTCGGGGAATCGAAGCCGGATTCCACACTGGACCCGCGCGAAGTCGCGGCTTGGACCACCTTGGCCAGCATGATCCTCAATCTGGACGAAACCATTACGGCCGAATAGCAGAACGCGAGGCACAGCATGCCCGATTCCGATTCACTGACTGCACCATTCAGCGCCGCGATGACGCGGCGCCAGTTTTTCCGGCGCAGCCCCGCCGGAATCGCTATTGGCATTCCGGCGCTCGCCACGCTTCTCGGCGACGATGGCTTCGCGGCTGACAGCACAACCGATCCCAAAACCGGCGGACTCGCCGGCCTCCCGCATTTCCCGCCAAAAGCGAAGCGCGTCATCTTCCTCCACCAATCCGGCGCGCCTTCCCAGATGGAGCTATTCGACTACAAGCCCAACCTCGTCAAGTCGCAGGGCGTCGAGTTACCCGACTCTGTGCGCATGGGCCAGCGCATTACAGGCATGACGTCGGGCCAATCCTCGTTTCCGGTGGCGCCTTCGATTTTCAAGTTCAACCGGTACGGCCGCTCCGGCACCTGGATCAGCGAACTGCTTTCTCACCACGGCAAAATCGTGGACGACATCACCATCATCAAATCTACTTACACGGAAGCCATCAACCACGATCCCGCGATCACCTTCGTGCAGACCGGCTTCCAGCAGCCGGGGCGCCCAAGCATGGGCGCGTGGGTCACTTACGGTCTCGGCAGCGAGAATCAAAATCTTCCGGCGTTCGTGGTCATGGTCTCGCAGGCCAACGCCTTGAATCCGGACCAGCCCCTGTTTTCGCGCCTGTGGGGAAGTGGCTTTCTGTCGTCGCGCTACCAAGGAGTCAAATTCGCCGCGAGCGGGGACCCGGTGCTGTACTTGTCGAACCCGCCGGGCGTGCCGTCTCCGACCCGTCGCCGCATGCTCGACGGCATCGCCAAATTGAATCGCTTGCTCGCCGAAAAATACGGCGACCCCGAAATTGACACCCGCGTCGCGCAATACGAAATGGCCTATCGCATGCAAACTTCCGTGCCCGACCTGATGGACCTTTCCAAGGAACCGGAATCCACTTTTGAACTCTACGGCCCCGATTCGCGCAAGCCCGGAACCTACGCCGCCAATTGCCTCCTCGCGCGGCGGCTGGCCGAGCGCGGCGTGCGCTTCATTCAGCTCTATCATCGCGGCTGGGATCAGCACAACGACTTGCCGCGAGATATCGCGCTGCAATGCAGAGGCGTCGATCAGCCCTCCGCCGCTCTGGTGCTCGATCTCAAGCAGCGAGGCATGTTGGACGACACTCTCGTCGTGTGGGCCGGCGAATTTGGCCGCACCGTGTATTGCCAGGGCAAGCTCACCGCCACGAACTATGGCCGCGACCATCATCCCCGCTGTTTCGCCATTTGGATGGCCGGCGGCGGCATCCAGCGCGGCTTGAGCATCGGCAAGACGGACGACTATTCCTACAACGTCCTCGAAGATCCAGTGCATGTCCACGACTTGCAGGCCACCATCCTGCATTGCCTCGGCATTGATCACCTCCGCCTGACCTACAAATTCCAGGGACGCTACTTCCGCCTGACCGATGTGGCCGGCAACGTAGTGAAAAAGATCCTCGCTTGAACCTGGGTCGCAGGAAACCGAAATTGCCTCTTTAACTTTAACCTTCGACCCTGTGGTCGGTTTCCCGGCTAGTGCTCAAAACGCCGGAGATACCTGATATTTTGACTTTCGTATTAGGATTGTCTTGTTATGGTCTTTGAACAATCACTCGCCTCCCGCCGAAGTGGCATTTCCGCTCCACCACACTCCCGCTTTCATTCGCCTAATTCGAGGTGCATCCGTGTCTCACCACACCAGACGTGAATTCGTGAAAACCGGGCTCGCCGCCGGCGCCCTTGCCGTCACCGGAACCTTCGCGCTGAGGGCGGCGCGCCAGACCGCGACAGATTGGGTAACGCTAGGAAAATCTGGAGTGAAGGTGACGCGGCTCGCGTTTGGCACAGGCAGCTTCAACGGCGAGGTGCAGCGCGACTTGGGACAAGATGGGTTTACGAGGCTGGTGCGCTACGCCTACGACAGCGGCATTCGCTTCTTCGAGACTGCCGAGTCTTACGACGACATGCACAGGATGCTCGGCGTGGCCCTAAGGGGGATTCCACGTGATAGTTATCGCCTAATGTCGAAGGTGACTACCCGGCAAGCCGTGAATCCGCAAGAGAAATTCGACGAGCTGCGCAAACTCGCGAATACCGAATACTTCGACGTCATGCTGTTGCACTGGCAACATACCGCGACATGGCCCGCAGACACGAGCAAGTGGCAAGATGGAATTCTGGAGGCTCAGTCGAAGAAGGCTATCGTAAGTCGCGGTGCGTCGGTTCACGGGCTTCCGGCGTTGCGCCAAGTCCCCGGAAACAAGTGGCTCGACATCGCCATGATCCGGATGAATCACAAGGGCATCAGAATGGACGCCGAGGATTACGACACGAATGGGCTCGGCAACGTCACCGAAGTTGTCACCCGCGTCCAGCAGGTACGCAAAGAAGGAATGGGCGTAGTCAGCATGAAACTTGTGGGAGAGGGTACGTTTAACCGTGAAGACCGCAAGGCGGCAATGAGATTCGCATTCAAGAACGCCGGGGTCGATTGCGTTACAGTCGGCTACAAGAATGCTACGGAAATCGACGAGACCATCGAGAATCTGAATCTGGCACTCGCCTAGTGGCCCGGGGCGGCAAAGCCCAGGAATTGACCGGAATTGTTCTGGCAGGTTATACCGGACTCATCGCATGAACGCAATCACTCGACGCGGGTTCCTTAGAGAGAGCGCGACGGCGACAGCCGCGACGATGCTGTGGCCTTTCTTTCTGCAGACATCTAGCAAGTCCCGTAGCCGTTTGCCGGTGATTGGCTCTGGAGTGCACACCTACGAGTGTGTTCACGACTGGCTGGTGCCGCCCGACGGCCTGGTTTGGGGAGACACCCACGGTTTGGCGCAGGATGAGCAAGGGAACATCTATGTGGCGCACACGGTGAACAAGTCCAGCATGCGCGGAGAGGCCGTGGTTGTTTACGACTCATCCGGGCGCTTCATTCGCGCCTTTGGGGAGGAGTTTCGCGGGGGCGCGCATGGGCTTGGTGTGCGTCGAGAGAAAGGCGCGGAAGTTCTCTATCACTGCGATATCAATCAGTGCAAGATGATGAAGACCACGCTGAATGGCGAACGCCTTTGGGCACACGGCTATCCGCGTGAAGACCCTGCCTATGCAGGGCGACCCATTGATTTTGTCCCCACCAACGTCGCCTTCGCTCCAAACGGGGACTTTTATGTGAGTGATGGCTACGGCTCGCACCATTTGCTGCGGTTTTCTTCGGACGGGAAATTTCTTGGGGAAGTCGGCCGGCCGGGCCACGGTGACGGCGAATTCGACACGCCACACGGGCTCTTCGTGGATACCCGTGGTTGGGATGCGATCCTTGTGGTTGCGGATCGCGGAAACCGGCGCGTGCAAACTTTTTCCTTGGACGGTTCACATCTTCGCACCATTAAAGACGACTCGCGACTCCGTATGCCATGTCATTTTCATACGCAAGGAGACTGGATGGTCTGTCCGGACCTCGACAGCCAGGTTTGCATTCTCGACCGCGAGTACAATGTCGTCACGCAATTGGGAGACGGTCGCGCTTCGAACGGGGAGGTTGGCTCACGCCGCAGGCAGTCGCGCAGCGAATTCACTCCCGGGCAGTTCATCACACCCCACGCGGCTATTTTCCTTCATGGTGGCGACATTCTAGTTGCCGAATGGCTGCCAATTGGGCGTATCACCCTGTTGCGCCGCGTCTAAGTCAGCCCGGATGACCTCGCGCACAAGCTTACTGCTCAGTGGCATCAGCCTATTTCTGGTAATCGAGACATGGTTCACGATATTCCA
>DASQYT010000182.1:0-5874 GCA_035639075.1 Candidatus Elarobacter sp. | reverse complement strand
GTGACATTTTTCGCCAGCGGATCACCGAAGTTCGCCATGTTGGGACTCTGGATTTTCAAGTCCGGGGGACCCAGCAGGGAAGGGTCCATCGCCAGCTTCGGATTCAAATTCTGAATCTTCGCCTGAGGTGGCGTGAATTGTGTGTACGAAAACTTGGGCAGTTTGCCCTTCGACGTCGGAGTCAGCGTGTGATTGTTTGCTCCGCCACCGCCGCCGGCCTTGTCATTACCCGCGGGCAGCTTCGCTATATACGGCGAAATGTCCAGTGGGGTGACAGTAACTTTGTTCTTTGCCTCCGTCGAAGCGGGCAGCACATTCGTGAAAAGCGGAATCACTAGGAGCCCGATCACCCCGATGTGCAGGACGACAGCAAGTATCTGGCTCGTGCCAAAGTTCTCATCCTTTGACCAGATGTCTTTCACTTTCACCGGCCGAATTCCAGGCGGAAGCGGCGCCTGCTTTGGAGGCGAGAAGAAGTCCCTGAGCCGGTCGCCGAATCCGCCGAAATTCGCGCCCCAGGCTACCGCCAACCTGCTGTTTACTCGCCCTCTGGATGCCGGGCCAGGACGCAAAAATTCAGCAAGGTTGCCCGCCAGTCCCGAGCCGAAATTTGTCTGCGTAAAGGGCGCATCCTTGCGCTCGCGCACTTTCACCGGGCGTTCCGTCAGGAACTGCTTCAGGTTGGACCAGAAATTATCCGGGATGAGCAGATCGGGTTTCGTGAACTTCGGCACCGCCGAGGATGGGACCGGAACAGCAGGCGCGCGGCCCGCGGTAGACACCTTGGGTTTTGTGATTTCAGGCGGCAGCAGATTGATAAATTTGCCCGGCACCGTTTACCTCGTCAGTTTAGACGCACGTTCCCCATGTTCGGTGTACCTGACCATATGATTCGCGCTGACGGGTAAAGGTTGCGCGCCCCATGCGGCTGACACCGGTTGCCATTCATTGTAACATAGCTGATTATGCTGCTTCCCGATGTTTCCCGCCGTATACCTGTACAAACGGACGGCATAGAAGGGATTTACAATCGCTCCAATTATGGCCGAACCACTCGAACTCAAAAAGACGCTGAACCTGCCGAAAACGGATTTTCCGATGAAGGCGAGCCTGCCGCAAAACGAGCCAAAGCAGCTCGAGGCCTGGCACAGTGGAAACATTTATGAACGCATTCTCGAGACTCGCAAAGGCAAGCCGCTCTTTGTTCTTCATGACGGCCCGCCATATCCCACGGGCGAAATTCATCTCGGCACTGGCCTGAATAAAATCCTCAAAGATCTGGTTGTCAAGACCAAGAGCATGGCTGGACACTATGCGCCTTACGTGCCCGGCTGGGATTGCCACGGACTGCCCATTGAAACCCAAGTGGAGAAAGAGCTGGGCGGCAAGGGAAAAGTACCCCCCGCTGAATTCCGCAAACTGTGCCGCCAATTCGCGCTCCGTTACGTCGAGCAGCACAAAAAAGATTTCAAGCGCCTCGGCATTTTCGGCCGCTGGAATGATCCTTATTTGACGATGAGCCACGAATACGAAGCCACTATCGCGGGCGCGTTTCTCGCTTTCATGGAAAAAGGCTATGTCTATCGTGGGCGCAAGCCGGTCTACTGGTGCCTCTTCGATAGCACCGCTCTCGCCGAAGCTGAAGTCGAGTATGAAGATCACACTAGCCCGTCGATCTGGGTGAAGTTTGCGGCTGTCCTCGGCGGCAGGGGCGAAGCCCCGAAAATCGGAGACGGTGTCAGCGCCGTTATCTGGACAACTACGCCTTGGACTATTCCTCACAATCGCGCGCTGGCCTTTCATCCCGATTTCGAATACGCCGTCGTCGAAACCGAAAAAGGCGCGCTGCTTCTCGCTGCCGATCGCGTTCCGGCGCTTCAAGCCGAATGCGGGATCAAGCAAGCCAAAGTACGCGCCACGTTCAAGGGCCGCGATTTCGACGGCATGAAATTTCAGCACCCCTTTCTCCCCATTCACGTGCCCGGCATTCTCGCCAATTACGTCACGCTCGATCAAGGCAGTGGCATCGTTCACACCGCTCCAGGTCACGGCGCGGATGACTTTTATTCCGGCCAAAAATATGGATTGGAAATCTATGCGCCCCTCGACGACAAGGGCGTCTACCTCGAAGGCCTGCCAGAATACAAAGGCAAAGACATTTTCACCGCGAATCCGATCATCGTCAAATTGCTCGGTGAGCGTGGCGCGCTTCTTGGCCATCACGAATACAGACATAGCTACCCGCACTGTTGGCGCTGCCACAATCCGGTAATTTTCCGCGCCACCGAGCAGTGGTTCATCAAGATGGACCAGGCTGCTCACAGCAAGGACAAATCCCTGCGCCAGGAAGCGCTCGAAGAAATTCATCACGTGAAATGGATTCCCGCCTGGGGCGAGGACCGTATGTACGAAATGATCGAGAAGCGTCCGGACTGGTGCGTCTCGCGCCAGCGCTTCTGGGGCGTGCCTATCATCGTTTTTTATTGTGAGGGTTGTGGCACGCGCCTCGAAGATTTCAAGGCTCTGCGCAACGTCGTGAAGTGGTTCGAGAAGGAAGGCGCCGACGCGTGGTACCAGCACACGCCTGAGGAATTGCTCCCCGCGGGAACAAAGTGCTCCTGTGGCTCCACAAAATGGCGCAAGGAAAATGACATTCTCGACGTGTGGTTCGATTCCGGCTCTTCGAACTTAGCCGTGCTGAAGGGAACCGAGTGGCCCGCCGACGTTTATCTCGAAGGCCCCGATCAATATCGCGGCTGGTTCCACAGTTCGTTGCTGGTGGCCACCGGCGTGCGTGACGCTGCGCCCTATCGTGGCGTCGTCACCCACGGCTGGACGCTCGACGAGCAGGGCCGCCCGATGTCCAAGTCTCTGGGCAACGCCCTCTATCCCATCGAGATTTGCGAAAAGTGGGGCGCGGATTTGCTTCGCCTTTGGGTCGGTTCCGTCGAATACCAGGCTGACGTGAAAATGAGCGAGCGCGTGATGAGCCAGCTCAGCGAAGCCTATCGCAAGATTCGCAACACCTTCCGTTTCGCACTCGGCAACCTCGGCGATTTCAATCCCTCGCGAGATGCACTATCGAACGATCAACTCGAGGAAATCGACCGCTGGATGCTCGATCGCACGGCCGAGCTCGTCAAGAAATGCCGCGAGTGGTACGCCAATTACGAATTCCACCGCGTCTATCACACCATCCACGACTACTGCGTCGTGGATCTCAGCGCGTTCTATTTCGATGTGCTGAAAGACCGGCTGTACACCAAAGCGCCCAGAAATAAATCGCGCCGCTCCGCGCAAACTGCCGTCTGGAAAATCTCCAGCGCCCTCATCCGCCTCGCCGCGCCAATTCTGGTTTTCACCTCCGAGGAAATCTGGAAGTATTTCCCCAAGTCACAGAGCGAACCGGAAAGCGTGCACATGTCGCTCTTCCCGGAAGCCGCAGCGGTTGCTAGCGGAATCGCTAAAGACGCCGCCGAAAAGTGGGAGCGTCTCGCGCGAGTTCGCTCTGCTGTGCTCCTCGCCCTCGAGCAAGCGCGCGCCGCAAAAGCCATCGGTGGCAACCTCGAGGCCAAAGTCTTGCTCCATGCCGATCCGCACGGCTCTGGTCTTCAAAAGCTCCTCGAAGAAAAACGTTCCGTTCTCCCCGCGCTATTCATCGTTTCGCAAGTTGAAGTTCAGCCTTCGGCCATTCCCGGCTCCATCCAGGTCGAATCGCTGCCCGAGCTTTCCATCAAGATCGACCGCGCCGATGGCGCCAAATGCGATCGCTGCTGGAACTACTCCACTCATGTCGGCGAAAACTCGCGTTACCCGAAGGTCTGCGAGCGCTGCTCTGAAGCCCTCGCCGAAATCGAAAGCGACGGATCTGCAAGCGTCGCGGTGACCTAGAATGTTTACCTCCCCTGTTTCCTTTACCTCCTCTTCTTCCTTTTCCTCCTTTACTTCATGACTCTTCCCCACCGCCTCCGCTTCCTCTGGGTCACTCTCGCCGTCGTCTTCCTCGACCGCGCCACAAAAGCGTGGATCGAATCCCGCCCCGCTGACCGCTTCCCGCACCCTGTCATTCACAATTTCTTCTATCTCGTTGATTCCCGTAATCCCGGCATCGCCTTCAGTTTTCTCGCCGGTCTCTCCTCTCCCGCCCTGCGCGTATTTCTCATCTGCGGCTCCCTCATCATCATCGGAGTCATTACTTGGCTGCTCGTCGCCGGCCACGATATCAGCTCTCTTCATGCTGCTGGCCTCGCCCTTCTCCTCGGCGGCGCCACCGGCAACGTCACCGACCGCATCCTGCATGGCGCCGTCACCGATTTCATCGAGGTCTATCTTCATTTCTTTCCCTGGCAGACTTTCAATCCTTGGCCCGCCTTCAACGTCGCGGATTCCGCTATCACGATTGGTGCCATTCTCATCCTTCTTGACGTACTATTTGGCCGCCGTCCCGAATCATCCCATTCAAGCTCGTGAACGCCGTAGTCGAGGAGAAACCCTGTGAGCCGATGGAACAGTTTCAATCGCCGTGAATTTCTCTCCACTGCCCTTGGCGCCGCTGCCTCTTTTTCTATCTTGCCTTCCGGCCGTCGACTAATTGGCGAACTCCTCGAACCTCAGTCGAAGTTCGCGCCGTTCCAATTTCCCGAGGAGTTTATTTGGGGTGCTGCCACCGCCTCCTATCAAATCGAGGGCGCATGGGCCGAAGACGGCAAAGGCGAATCCATCTGGGACTGTTTCTCGCACACTCCCGGAAAAGTGAAGGGCGCCGCCACTGGCGATGTCGCTTGCGATTCCTACCATCGTTATAAGGAGGACGTCGCGCTCCCCAAAGCCCTAAACCTGACCAGCTATCGTTTCTCCATTTCCTGGCCGCGCATCCAGCCCAACGGTTCGGGAGCTCCCAGTTCCAAGGGCCTCGACTACTACAAGCACCTCACCGACGCGCTCCTCGAAGCGAAAATCCGCCCTCTCTGCACGCTCTACCATTGGGATCTTCCGCAAAAATTGGAAGATGCCGGCGGGTGGCCCAATCGCGATCTTGCCGCGCGCTTCACCGATTACGTTAACGTCACTGTCCGCGCCCTTGGCGATCGCATATCTCACTGGTGCATCTTCAATGAGCCGTGGGTCTTCACGTTTCTCGGTTACGCCTGGGGCATTCACGCGCCTTCGCGCAAGAATTTTGCCGAGTGCATGCGCGCCACGCACGTCGTCAACATCGCGCAGGGCCAGGCCTTCCGCGCCATCAAAGCCATCAACGCTAAACTTCAAGTTGGCACCGCCTTCAGCATGGCCCACTGCCAGCGCGCCACTTCAAGCGACGCCGATCGCCAGGCCGCCGATCGCGCCCACGCTCTCGGCAACGTCTGGTTCGTCCACCCCGCTCTCCATGGGGAATATCCGAAAGCTTTCCCTGGCGACAATCCGCTCGACCTTATGGGCGTCAAATCCGGCGACATGGAACTCTGCCGCGCCCCGCTCGATTTTCTCGGCATCAACTACTACCGCCGCCAGCTTGTCTCAGCTATTCCTCCTGGGGCTGGCGAAGACGCCACGGGGGTTCACAATTTCGACGCCCATGACGGCCCGCTCACCGATTTCGCGTGGGAAATCTGGCCGGACGGCTTTCATGATCTCCTTCTGCGCATCTCACGCGAATACAAAACCACCCCTCTCGAAATCACTGAGAACGGCTGCTCCTATCTCGATTGCCCCGACGAGCACGGCCGCATCCCTGACGAACGCCGTGTCCAGTTCATGCGCGGTTACCTCCACGGCCTTGGCAGAGCCCTGCTTCATGGCGCCAACGTCCGTGCCTACCATCACTGGAGCCTGCTCGATAATTTTGAATGGGCCGAAGGCTACGCCCAGCGATTC
>DASQYT010000181.1:0-3066 GCA_035639075.1 Candidatus Elarobacter sp. | reverse complement strand
GCCGTCCAGGCCCGCTCCGCAGACGGTCTTGAAAAATGGCCGACAGCAATAGAGCCCATCGCCCAGGACCAGATCGAGACTCTTCCCCAAGCGGGGCAGAAGCCTTTCCAGAAGCCGCAGCGCGGCCGTCAACTCTCCTTCCCCGGGAGCCAGCACCTCCCATCCGATGACCAACGAGATCGGCCCGCTCACCCAGGTCAGGGCCACCACCTGGTGGTAATACTCCTGGACGATGCGCTTTTCCCCCTTCTCATCCTGGACGGTTTTCTCCCGGACCTGGCACTGCGGGCAGTGGATCGTTTCGCTGTTAAATAGCTCGTTCAGATCCACGACGGCGCAGCGCTTTCCATACAGGCCATCGTCGGTCAGGAGGCCCGCGCGGCGGGCCAGGAAGAAGTCCTCCAGCATCATCTGCTGCCATTCCTCCGTCGACAAGCCATCGAGAATCTGGGCCGCGCGGTCCGGGCTCCCGCCCTGCTCCGGCTGCAGACCCAGCCGCGCCCGCCAACGCCGGTCCTTCAGCAGATCGCCGATCTGTTCGGTCGAGGGCGTCTGGCGCAACAATCCCCACTGCCAGGTCGAGAGCACCGCCGACAGCGGGAGGGTCGGGTTGCTCCGCGCATCGGTCAGCTGCGCCAGTCGGGCATCCTTTGCAAACACCTTTTGCGCATAGCTGCGCATCTGACGCATGCTCCCGTAGGCCAGGGGGTACGCTCCTTGTGCCCAAGATTTATCTGACCATCTTATAAGTGTCAGATATACATCAAACCAATCTGCTCCACGCTTCTCCCCTCGGCCTATCTCGGCCTACGAGGCTCCGCGTCGATTTTCCGGCCTGGCCAGCCCCCCGATCCGCAGACGCAGCAGACGGCGGTTCACCGCCGCGACCTTCTCTAAGGCCGTCCACCAGCGTTTATAGTTGTTCAGGAATTGCCGGGCCACCGGCAGCATTTCCTCCGACAGAAGGATCTGCTCGGTCTTGCCCGCCTTAAGCGTGACCACCAGATAATGCGCCGGACCATGTCCCGGGCCTCGCACGCAATGGCAGGTTGCTTTACCGCACCGCCGGTATCGAGTTACCAGGCTGCCTCGCACGATTTCCGCAAAGGGAGGAAGTTCCGAGGCCAGGATCTGGCGCTGCTCTAACAACTTCTTGGCTTGAGCGCTCCGCTTCGTCATCCTGACATCTTAATACTGGTCAGATCAGCAGTCAATGCAATTTATCCCCGCCGTCTTCGTTATTCAAATCCCGCATTATCACCAGTTAGGAGAGTCGTGCGGAGTTGCTGGGCAAGACTGTCCATGCTCAGGCAGCATAACAACCATCAGCACAGGCTGCTACCTTTATTTATTTACGCTGCCTTTAGTGACAGGTAGGAGCTCCTGAAGAAAGGAAGAAAGCTTGACATCTATAACACTAAGTGCTATACATGAAAAATGACGGTGCTGCGGCGCTTCGCGGAACAGATGCGGATGGATATTCAAGAACAAGCCCTTCACCAGATTCGCTCGAAAAGCTGGTCTTGATGATCCGACCCTGGGCGAGGCGATTGCAAACGCCGAACGCGGCTTGATCGATGCAGACCTCGGAGGAGGTGTGATCAAGCAGCGGATCGCCCGGCCAGGCAAAGGAAAGTCAGGCGGTTTCCGCGCGATGATTCTGTACAAGCGCGCCACGAGGGCGGTTTTTGTTTACGGTTTCGCGAAAAATGAACGGGCGAACATTACGCAAGACGAGTTGGCAACGCTTAAGGAACTCGCATCTCAAATTCTGGCTTACGACGACAAGGCCCTGGCCCAAGCAGCCGCATTCGGAACATTGATCGAGGTCATTTGCCATGAGAAAAACTAGGACGACAAGGCATGGAACGTATCGTAGCCCTCTGCTGGCCTCGGTCTACGAGACCGCCAAGGGGCTCCACGACGCCGGTGTGATGGACAAGAAGACCATGCGGAAATTTGACGTCATGTGCCTGACGCCGGTGCGGCCGCTGACGGCGAAGCAGATCCGCACCCTCCGCCGGCGCGAGAAGGCCAGCCAAGCGGTCTTCGCTCGCTATCTCAACGTTACAACCGGCTTGGTCAGTCAGTGGGAACGAGGCAAAAAGCATCCAAGGGGAGCTTCCCTAAAACTCCTTACTCTAGTCGCCAAGAACGGTCTCAAGGCTGTTGCCTGACATCAACAGAACAAACCCGCTTTACGGGAAGGTAGACGCGTACGCACGCCTTAGCGATTTCGCGCCTAAAACCTCGCGTTGAGCACCTACTGCGGTTGAACCACAATAGAACCGTCCGTTAGCGGTCCCGATGTCCGGAACACCGAGCCGTTGGCGGCAAACCAGCTAATCGCGAAGTGGTTAGCCCCGATGACCGGCTGATTGCCCAGAACAACTGCGGTGTAATTGACGGGAGTACCGTTGGCCAGGGTGCCCGATCCGATGATAACGGCTTGGTTCCCTAAGACGGTAAAAGAACTCATTTTACCTTTCATTGGTTGGCCGACGATCTTTCCGTCGTTGTCACGTTCGTCAAAATCCATCTCGCCGGAACTCTTGCAAAAGTGGAACTCGCCCTCACGCCCGTCGTCACCTTTTTCGTGGCCCCTACCTTCAACATCGTGCTGCTCCGGCTTGCAGGTTGGAACTCCTCCGGCAATCTTGGTCACGAAGGCGTCGGAGCTACCCGCATTAGCCCTCTGGAAGGCGCCTGGCGTCGTCGGGAAGATGGTCGAAAGAGTTTGACCCGTCACGTAGGCATTGCCGGCCGCGTCCACGGCGATGCCAAAGCCGAAGTCATCGCTACTGCCCCCGAAATAGGTGGAGTAAACCAAGGGCGCCGAGCCGGCGGGATTCAGTGTTGTCACGAAGGCGTCGTTGCCACCCGCATTAGCACTCTGGAAGGCGCCTGCCGTCGTCGGGAAGTTGGTCGAACCGGTGTAGCCGGTCACGTAGGCATTGCCGGCCGCGTCCACGGCGATACCCTGGCCGACATCATCGCCACTGCCCCCGAGATAGGTGGAGTAAACCAGGGGCGCCGAGCCGGCGGGATTCAGCTTGGTCACGAAGG
>DASQYT010000180.1:0-2713 GCA_035639075.1 Candidatus Elarobacter sp. | reverse complement strand
GCTGCTCTGGAGAGCGCGGCCCGCAACGATCTCGCCGTAGCCAAGGACCAGCTCAATCTGCTTCTCGGCGGCACGCGCCCCGAAGACATCGAAGCGACGCGCGCGCAAATCGAACAATTCAAAGCCGACCAGCGCCACTTGGGGGAGCAGCGTCGCATGCTGATGGTCTACAGCCCCTCCGATGGCGTCGTGGCCACGCCCACGCTCCAACTGAAGCAGTTGACGCATCAACTGGTGAAAAAAGGAGACTTGATCGCCAAGATTTTCGACCTGCGAACGGTAACGGCGCAAATCGCCGTCGACGAAAAAGACATTGCCGATGTGCAGGTGGATCAGCCGGTTGTGCTTCGGGCCCGCGCGTATCCCGACGAAATATTTTATGGAAAGGTGAATTTTGTATCCACGAGCCTTCTGGGAACGGCTCCGGCCGGCGCCACCGGAGAAGCCGCTTCCCTGCCGTTGCCTTCCACCAGCTCCTCCAGCGCGGCGAAGAGAACCATCCTGATCACCACTCAAATTGACAATCACTCGCTGCTGCTCAAACCGGAGATGACCGGGCAAGCGAAGATTCTCTGCGGCCGCCGCCGCGCCCTGGACCTCGTTACGCGGCGTTTGGCACACACCATCAAGGTTGAATTCTGGTCGTGGTTGTGAGGGCTTGCCGCATGCCGATTGGTGCTCAACAGCGCGAAAGGAAAAAAAGAACATGGCTCTAGCCCCCCTCAGGAAGGAATCTGATACCGCAGCGGCGCCAGAAATGACAACGGACGTTCCGGAGCCGGTCGCTGCGCAGGATCCGCAACCGGATTCGAGCGAAAACCTGTATTTGATCGGCCGTCCAACGCTGAAGCAATTTCTTCGCTTCGTCAAGGACAACGCAATCCATCCGCCCAGTTCGGGCGACCTCGTCGAAGAATGGCATGCCGCCAACAAAATTGTCCGCGAGCTGGAAAAAGAGGAGGCCGGCCTTGCCGACAATCCTTCGCTTGCACCGGTGGACCCCGAAGACAAGCTGCTCCTTGAATTCCTGCAAGTGCCTCTTGTGCGCCACAGTTTCAACACCGTGCCGACAGAGGTCGCTTACGTCGACTTGGATCGGATGGTCGTATACCAACACCACATCGACTTGACTCACGTCGAGCAGTTGAAGCGCAAGCTAGGGACCTCGCCAAGCGAAGAAGAAGTCTTCCGCGCCTGCCTGCCGTGCGCGCCTTCTCTTCCGCCTGTGAAATGGACTCGCTCTCACCGAGACACGTTCGTCTTCATGTCCCCATCAGACGACATGCGCTTTCTCGGCGCCATGCCGATGGAGGCGGAGAATATTAAGGACTATCCTCCCCCCGGCAACCTCGCCGGCGTAATTGGGCTTGCGGTGGGATTTGGCAGCAACTTCTTGAACGCCATTTACACGGAGAATCGGCTCATCCTCAACAACGGGAGCCATCGGGCCTACGCGCTCCGCGATTTGGGAGTCACCCGCGTTCCCTGTATCGTTCAGCACATTTCTTCGCGTGACGAATTGAGCGTCCTGGCGTGCACGGCTGTCACGGACGCCCCCAAGTTTTTCCTGCAAGATCCGCGGCCGATGATGCTCAAGGATTATTTCGATCCGCGACTGCGCAAAGTCATGAGCGTTTACCGCCGGTTGCGCCAGGTCACGGTGAAGTTCGACGTGGACGTAACCTTCGCGCCTGCCCTTTGAAGATGCGCGACAGACGAGCACGACAACTGTTTTTTGCTGAGCGGTTTGGCAGCAAGTTAAGACTCTGGAGGGCAAACGCAACATGGACAAGATCAATTTATTCAAAGACGCATTGCCAGCTTCGCTGTTTCGCCGGCTGGGGCGCGCCGTGCAAGCCGTGGGCACGGAACGGATGGAAAACATGGGCAGTTACAACACCACGTTCTGGTTTCCCATGGGCGCGACGCCCACGAACATCGTAGAGGAGAGCATCAGCAAACTGTATGACCTGGTCCGCCCTGGTCCCAAATGCATTGGGATGGAGTGGTGGCTCGGCCGGCTGAAATTTGGCGAAGCCCTTCCCTTCCACACCGACCGCGACCGCAGTCTCAGGCACCTGACCGGGCAAATCGTCCATCCGTTGTGGTCGAGCATCTTGTACCTGAACCGTTTTCCTTCCAGCCCGACGGTTGTCCTGGATCAAGTATTGAGCCCTGACGGGAAGTCCTGGGTCCCTCCGGTGGCCGAAGCGGGCAGATCGCTCGACGCTGTCCCGAACCACTACGTGGCTTTTCGCGGCGATTTGCGCCACGGCGTGGTGGCTAACGGCAATGGGAAAAAACAGTTCGGCCGTCCCAGGAAGAAAGACGAGTATCCCGAATTGCGCTTAACCCTGTTGGTCAATTATTGGGACAGGCGTCCAAGCGCGCCAAACTGCCAGGACTACGACGGCACCGTTTATCAGGCCATCCGGAACGAGAGGATTTCCCCTCCGGCAAAATCGCGCCGGCTTTCCGCCGCGTGAAAAAGAGTGAGCGATCAGTTCATGCCCGGCCTCGTAGCTTCCTCGTGTCCTCCGCCAAACGAGGAATTGACCTCCGCGCCGGTATCTCCAATTCCGGCTCTTTCGGACAACTGGAAAGCCTGGAACGAGTTCGTGGAAGCCACGCCCGAAACAGGATTCATGCAGTCATCCTGGTGGGTGGACTTTCGCAACACCTGCGGGTTTGAGAACTTCGGCATCACGCTGAA
>DASQYT010000179.1:0-6365 GCA_035639075.1 Candidatus Elarobacter sp. | reverse complement strand
TGCTGGACACGTCCATTGCGAACGTAGCGTTGCCGCACATCGCTGGAAATCTCTCGGCGGGATCGGACGAATCGACGTGGGTGCTGACGTCGTATCTGGTTTCGAACGCGATTGTGCTGCCGCTATCGGGATGGTTTTCCGGACTGATCGGGCGGAAGCGCTTCTACATGACGTGCGTGGCCATTTTCACAGTGAGTTCATTTTTGTGCGGGCTGGCGCCGAGCCTGGGCGTGCTGGTGATTTTCCGGATTTTGCAAGGCGTGGGCGGCGGGGGCTTGCAGCCGAGCGAGCAAGCGATCCTGAACGATACGTTTCCGCTGGAAAAGCGCGGGATGGCCTTCGCTGTGTATGGGCTCGCAGTGGTTGTGGCGCCCACGATTGGGCCATGGCTGGGCGGCTGGATTACCGACAATTTTTCTTGGAGATGGATTTTTTACATCAACGTGCCGGTGGGAATTCTTTCGCTGCTGTTGACGAGCTTTTTGGTCAGCGATCCGCCGTACATGAAGAAAGCAAATGTGAAGGCGGGATTCCGAATCGACTACATCGGGATCGGGCTGATCAGCCTGGGCCTGGGGAGCATGCAAATCATTCTGGACAAGGGCCAGCGCGAGGATTGGCTGTCGTCGAATTTCATTCGCGTGTTTTTCGTGATGATGCTGTTCGGGCTGATCGCCGGAATTCTTTGGGAATTGCGCGAGAAAGAGCCAGTGGTTGACCTGCGGATGTTGAAAGACCGCAACTTTGCGATTGCGACCACGGCGATGTTCTTCCTCGGATTCGTTTTGTATTCGAGCACCGTGCTGATCCCGCAGCTCTTACAGCAGCTCCTCGGGTACACGGCGCAACTGGCGGGAATGGCGCTGTCGCCGGGGGGAGCGGTGATCATGTGCATGATGCCCGTGGTGGGAATCCTGGTGTCAAAGGTGGACACGCGAATCCTGATTACGTTCGGGTGCATCGTGTCGGCGTCAGCGCTGTTTGTGATGTCAGGCTGGGATTTGGGATTGGACTACGGGCACGCCGTGCGCGCGCGCATGCTGCAGAGCTTCGGGCTGGCGTTTTTGTTCATTCCGATTAACGTGGCGGCGTTCACGTATGTGCCGAAAGAAAAAACGAACATGGGCACGGGGATTATCAACCTGGCTCGGAACATCGGGGCCAGCGTGGGAATCGCGACCGTAACCACAATGCTGGACCGACGCGCGCAATTCCATCAATCGCGGCTGATGGAGCATGTCAACGATTTCAGCGCGGCGTATCACAACATGTTCAACGGCATGCAAGTGAAGCTGGTCACGGCCGGCGCGACCGCGGCGCATGCCAGTGCCCAAGCGCACGGAATGATTTACGGCACGATTCAGCGGCAGGCGGTGATGCTGTCGTTTATCGACAATTTCAAAATACTCGGTGTGGTGTTTTTCGCGGTGATTCCAGTTCTGGTACTGATGAAAAAGCCGAAAGCGGCGGCGGGCGGTGTACCGGTTCACTAAGGAAGTCTCTGCGGCCAGAGGTCGAGCAAGAGTTTGATTCAACTGGGGGGAACGATGGCAACTCAAGCGGCAGTGGGAATACAGGTGAATGAAGAGAAGTTGATCCGCGCTGGACAGCGAGGCGACGAGCAGGCGGTGGAAGCGCTGTTCCGGCGTTACCAGCGGCCGTTGTTTCAGACCGCTCTGCGAGTACTGGGGAACACGGAAGACGCAGAAGATGCGCTTCAGGACGGACTGCTCTCGGCGTATCGCAATCTGAATCGTTTTGAGGGGCGGTCGCAGTTTTCAACCTGGCTGACGCGCATCGTGATCAACGCGGCGTTGATGAGGCGGCGGAGCGCGAAGGCGCGTCCGGCGATTTCCCTGGACGAAACGCCGCGCGAGGAGGAGCTGCCCGCTTCAGAGCGCTTCGCGGACGACGGGCCGAATCCCGAGCAGGTTTTTGCGAGCACGGAGATTCGCGAGATGATCAGCGAAAACCTGGACGAGCTTTCTCCGCTGCTGCGAACGGCGTTTGTCCTGCGCGAAGTGCAGGGATTTTCGACGGGTGAAGCTGCCAAAAAGCTGGGGGTCACGGAAAACACGCTGAAGGCGCGGTTGTGGCGCGCGCGGCAGCAACTCGCCGAGCGGCTGGGACGGCGTCTGCGGCGGATGAAGGACGGCATGACCGGAGGAATGGGGGATCCGGAGTGCAGCTACTGCTGAAGAATGAAGTAACTAGATAAGTAAATAATGAGGTAAGTAAAAGGCTGGCGAAGACACTGGCCTTTTTCCTTTTGGTCCAACTCAGGGAAAGTTTTCGGCCCCAGTGATTATTGAGATGCGGCAACGTAACGGCCGAGGACGCGAAGTTCGCTGGTGGCGGCGCGCACTTCATTCAGCGCCTGTTCGAGCCGGGCAACATCGCCTGCTTCGACGTCAGTGAAAAATTGGTATTCCCAGGGGCGGCCATGAATCGGACGGCTTTCAATCTTGAGCAAATTGACGCCGTGCCTGGCAAACGGCTCGAGTGAAGCGAGGAGCGCACCGGGGCGGTGCGCGAGACGCATGGCCACAGAAACCTTGCGCGCATCGGGAGAAATCCATGCTGCAGCTTCGCTTTCCGGAAGCAGGAGCACGAAGCGGGTGAAATTCTCGGCATTGTCCTGGATGCTCTCGGCAAGAATCACGCCGTGATAATGTTCGGCGGCGCGCCGTCCAGCGATGGCGGCGCAGGATTTGTCCGCGCGAGAAAGCGCTTCGCGCACGCTGCCGGCGGTGTCTTCGGCGGGAACACGCTTCCATTGAGGATGAGCGGCGAAAAAACGCTCGCACTGCGCCAGAGCCATGGGGTGAGAAGCGACCGACTGAATATCCGCGAGCGACGCGCCGGGAACCGCGATGAGCTGCATTTCAATCGGCAGAATTGTCTCCGCGACAATCGCAAGCCGGCTTTCCTTCAGGAGATCGAACACGCGCACGACCGAGCCTGCCAAGGAATTCTCCACAGGTGCGAGGAGCGCGTCAGCTGCGCCTTCGGCGATAGCCGTGAAGGCCGCTTCAAATGTTGCCCGAGGCACGGTCGTGATCGCATTCCCGAGAAGCTGGATGGCGGCGGCTTCGCTGAATGCGCCGGGCTCGCCCTGAAAAGCTACGCGCATAATCTTGCGATTGGATGTGCTCATAGGCAGGCGTTATCTTGCATTAAGGGGCGCAAAACCAAAAGCACAGTTTCGCTGTGAACAAACTCCATTGCGGTGTCCCTCCGGCCCATTGTGCGCGAAAGCTTCCCCAAGCGTATAATCGCGTCTCCAGGAGAGAACATCCATTATGAAGAGACCCGAAGCGACCGAATACGCGGAATACTATGCAAATTACATCTCCAAGGTCCCGGGGTCCGATGTATTGAGCGTTCTGGAATCGCAGCGATTGCAGATGCTGCAATTGTTCGCGGGCCGAAGCGAGCGGGACGGAAGTTTCCGGTATGCGCCCGGAAAATGGACGGTGAAGGAAGTTCTCGGACACATCACGGACACCGAGCGCATTTTTGCCTACCGGGCGTTGCGGTTTGCGCGCGCCGATCAGACGCCGCTTCCGGGCTTTGAGCAGGATGACTACGTAAGAAGCGGAGGGTTTAGCGAACGGACACTCGCGGACCTGGCTGAAGAGTTTGGCACCGTGCGCAGCGCGAGCATCAGCCTGTTTCGTTCGTTCAAGCAAGATGCCTGGCCGCGGCGCGGCAAAGCGAATGAAAAGGAAGTGACGGTGAGAGCGCTGGCTTTTATCACCGCAGGCCACCAGATTCACCACCGCATCATCTTGGAAGAGCGCTATTTTCCCGCTATTCCGCGCGCGTGAAGGGCCGGTCAAATTTACGGCCGGATGCGGGAATGGTCGACGTAGAAGCGTTGATACGCCAGGGTATCTCTGAATTGTTCCGGCGCGTAGCCGCGGCGGGTAGATCGGCGCTACGCCGCACGCGGGGAGCTTCGGAGCCAAGGGCGCAATCGCGGCTCGCCATTCGAAGTCTGTTTCTTGGTTTGATGAGGTAAAAGAGCAGCGTGGCCGCGAGGGCGATAACAAACGCGGTGCCGATTACTGCCCCAGCCCCCTCGTTGAGAGGATTCGCGATGGCATCTTCGAGAATGTACAGCCCCAAGCAAAGAAAGGTTAGGACGACGAATCCGGCAAGGCTACCAAATGTGCGCGCGGGCCCAGCGCGAGCGGCGAGAGGCTTGGGCGGACGTACGACCGCAGCGTGATGGACGGCCCTTGCGGTCACGGGTTAGTCCTTATCAGAATCCTGGCTTGTGAGTTCAGGGTCCGGGAATTTTAGGAAATCAAGGTAGCGAAAGACGGGCGCGGAATAATCCTTCTTCATCGCACTGCCGCAGGCGCATCGCGGATTTTGTCCCTCGATTTCCCCATTAGCTTCCACTACAACCACGCAACCACATTCTGGATTGATACAATGCCAGCACTCTCCGGATTTCATGACCATGGCCCTGTTTCCTCCCTTCGCAAGAACGATCGTAATGTCCGCAAAGGCAATCGCAAATTGGGCCTGCCATATGCGGGGAGCTGCGGTAAGTGTAAGTAAACAGAAAAGCAAGTGGAATTTCATGCGAGTTGAACTATATAACTAGTACCGGGGCAAAGCAAAGGCCGCTTCGGCGGCAAAGAGCGTGTAAATTCGCCGCAGCTTCGCCTCAAACAGGGCTCCTTCAAGCCGGTAGCGCTCCAGGCAAGGCGCTGGCAGAGCCAACCCAGGCGAGGTTGCGAGGGGGACGGGCGGCTGCTAAAATTCAATGTTTGCCGGGACGCAGCCGTCTGCGCCGTAAGCGCGGGCGGCTTTTTCTCCGTTTGGGATGACGTTCGCAAACGAAGGTCCGGCGACCCGTCTTATCGGCCTGACTCCCCTCGAGCTTTTTTCGAGTGTGACTGCGGTGAGGAAGCACGCGCCTCGCCGGTTCTGGCCCCTGCGGAAGGGAGACTACGAGTGGCAAAGTACGATGTGGCGATTATCGGGAGTGGTCCGGGCGGCTATGTGGCGGCGATCCGTGCAGGCGAACTTGGTCTGAAGACAGTCGTTGTGGAAAAGGATCCGTATCTCGGCGGGACTTGCCTGCATGTTGGCTGTATTCCCACCAAGGTGCTGCTGCATCATGCCGAAGTTTACGATCAATTCAAGAATGGCGCGGAGCTGGGCTTCGAAGTCAGCGGGTTGTAAATCAATTGGGCCAACGTCCTCGCGCGAAAAGACAAAATCGTCAAGAAGCATTCCAAGGGCATCGAGTTTCTCTTCAAGAAGAACAAAGTCGAGTGGGTGCAGGGGTGGGGAAGGTATGAAGGCCCCGGTCGTGTGAGCGCGGAAAAACACGGCAAGAAAAGCGAGATTGAGGCGGCCAACATCCTGATGGTGAGCGGCTCAGAAGCGAAATCGCTTCCGGGCATTGAACCTGACCACAAAACGATTCTAACCAACCGCTCGATTCTGCAGCTTCCGGAAATTCCGAAGACCCTGATTGTGGTTGGCGCGGGCGCTGTGGGCGTGGAATTTGCGTCCATCTACAATTCCTTCGGGGCGCAGGTGACTATCTTGGAAGCACTGCCGCGCATCGTGCCCGTCGAGGACGAAGAAATTTCCGCGGAGCTGACCAAAGCCTTCCAGAAAAAAGGCATCCAGGTTTTCACCAGTTGCGCCGTGGAATCAGTAAAGAAGGATGCCAAGGGCGTGATCGTAGCGTTCAAGGATAAGGATGGAAAGGCACAAACACTACAAGCGGAGAAACTTCTCCTCGCCGTGGGCCGCAAGGCCATGACGGATGGGTGCGGGCTGGAGAAATCGAAGGCCAAGCTGGAGCGCGGATTCGTTCACGTGGGCGACAACATGGAGACCGCCGAGAAGGGGCTATACGCCATCGGAGACATCGTCGCTGGGCTTCCGCAACTGGCGCACGCGGCGATGATGGAAGGAATTATCGCGGTTACGCATATCGCGGGAAAGCCTACGCACCAGATCGTGAAGACGCGGATCCCGAATGCGACGTACTGCGAGCCGCAAATTGGGTCGATTGGACTGACGGAAAAACAGGCACGCGACGCGGGCTACGATGTGAAGACCGGGAAATTCCCGTTTGTGGGCAACAGCAAAGCCACGATTCTGGGGAGCCACGGCGGATTCGTCAAAGTGGTTTCCGACGAATCGTACGGCGAAGTGCTGGGGATTCACATCATCGGGCCGCTGGCGACGGAGCTTCTCGCGGAAGCCGCGACGGTGCTGAACCTCGAGGGCACGATCGACGACATGATGAACATGGTGCACGCGCATCCCACAGTGTGGGAAGCGATGGGCGATGCGTTTGCGTCGGTGCGAGGGCTGCAGATTAATGT
>DASQYT010000178.1:0-2091 GCA_035639075.1 Candidatus Elarobacter sp. | reverse complement strand
TGGAGCCGTCACCTACGGCACGGCTCGCAGCGTCCGTCTCAACTTTAACGAAGAAGAGATCCTGGGCAAAACCGGAACCTGCTCTAAAGCGGGCACGCGTTATGGCTGGTTCGCGTCTTACGCCAAAACTGATGTCGGACGCATCGTGACCGTGGTCTTCCTGCAAGGTGGCCGACCGACGTACGGCCCCAAAGCCGCAGAGATTGCCGGACACCTTTATCGCAACCTTTACGACCACGATTTCTTCGTTGTCCGTCCAATCGCGCCGACAGATACGGCGGATGTGAAGACGGTCGGAACGGTCCAATAGCTCTCATTTAGTTCAGGCAAAGGCCTCTCGCAACAGACTGTTACGAAACACTGGGCTGGGCGGTAAATAAATGAGAAGATGCCCTCGCGGGAACGAGGGCATTTTTGATGGCTTTCATTCAGGGAGAAGGTCGGAGTCAGGGGACGTTGTTTCCGGTGACGTTGGATGAGTTGATTCCTGAGGATCATGTTTGCCGCGTGATTGACGCCTTTGTTGGTCGGCTGGACGTGGCGGGATTGGGATTCGAGCGTGCTGAGGCGGCCGAAACTGGGCGCCCCGGCTATGATCCGCGGGACCTGCTCAAGCTTTACCTGTACGGATATTTGCAGCAGATCCGTTCCTCCCGCAGGCTGGAGTTGGAGTGTCAGCGCAACGTCGAGTTGATGTGACTGCTAGGACGATTGTGTCCCGACCACAAGAGCATCGCTGAGTTCCGGCGGGTGCATAGCGATGCGGTGACGGAGGCGGGTGCGGAGTTGATCCGGTTTGCACGCTCGGTAGGTTTGGTGCGCGGCGAGTGGGTTGCTATCGATGGCTCTAAGTTCCGAGCGGTAAGCAGCGCGCGGAGCGTGCGCGAGCGCGAGGCGCTGAAACGTTACCTGGATGAACTGGAATCGGCTGACGCGCAGGACGAAGTCGTCATTGACCCCAGTGCCGTGGCTGCGGCATTGGAGAAACTAAAGAAGCACTCGGAACCGGAAGCTGGTTTTATGCGCACGGGCGATGGCACAGCTCCGGCTTACAACGTGCAGACCGCGGTGGATGCCGAACACGCGCTCATTGTGGTGCAGAAGGTCACCCGGGAGAGCAACGACACTCGCAGTCTGCAGCCGATGGCGGAAGCCGCGAAGATGGCCGTGGGCGAGCCTCAGAGGATGAATGTGATCGCCGATGCCGGCTACTCCAATGGCGAACAGGCCGAAGCTTGCGAGGGGAAAGGAATCCTTCCTCATGTACCCAGCAATCGCGCGATCAACAATCAGGGCGACGGCACATTCTTCGACCGCACCGCCTTCCAGTACCAGGAACAAAGCGACACGTTTGTCTGTCCGGCTGGCCAGACTCTCACCCGCAAACAGTTAGCGCGCAAAGATCGCGCCGTGATTTATGCAGCTCAACCGGAGGTCTGCGGAGCCTGCGCCCTCAAGGGTCGCTGTACAGCTCGTTCCCGGCGCTTCGTGACACGGCACCTGCACGAAGCCGCGCTGCAGGGCATGGATCAGCGCGCCACGTCTGAAATCATGCGGCTGCGGCGATCGACAGTGGAACATCCGTTTGCCACGTTGAAGTACCGCATCTTCGGGCATCCGCGTTTCCTGTTGCGAGGCCTTCGCGGAGCACAAACCGAGATGAGCCTCGCGGTGATGGCTTATAACATCAAACGCATGTTTAACATCCTCGGCGGACTACAGCTAAAAACTAGTTTCAGTATCGTCTAATCCTTCGCTCCCGCACCGAAACACCCAAATCGGAACCAATCAGCATTCCAAAATGCGATGCCCCTCATCCGAGGGGCATCGTAGTCGCTGAATCGAATCGAGTTTCGTAACGGTCTGTCCCGTGGGGCTTTTCCATTTGCATCTAATGGCCAGCAGGAGGCCGCAATGAAAATTCAGGAAGGTGGCAACGAGCATTCAATTGGCGACAAGAACTGCCCCGGCTGCGAAAGTCCTGAGGGCGAGCAATTCCCGCAGCCGCATCGCGATCCCGTTACGAACTGCTTGGGACTGGTTCACGCCGAAATTTTTGCAGAAGAGTCGAAGCCGTCCGCTGGCGAGGCG
>DASQYT010000177.1:0-3882 GCA_035639075.1 Candidatus Elarobacter sp. | reverse complement strand
CGAGCTCGACTGGGTGTACCCGGAAGAGCTGGACATCAAGACGGCCTACTGGTGGGCGCCGGATTCCTCGGCGATCGCTTATCTGGAAATGGATGAACGTAAAGTCTCACAGTATCCGTTGGTGGATTTTTCCTCGCCGAGCGGCGAAGCGGAAATGGAACGCTACCCGGCGGCTGGCGGCGCCAATCCCACCGTGCGCGTGCTCGTAATTTTGCTGAACGGCGGGGAGCCTCGCGCGATGGATATCGGAGCGGAGAGTGATATTTATATTCCCCGCGTCAACTGGCTCACGGATTCAAAGCAGCTTAGTATTCAACGCCTCAATCGCGCGCAAACTAACCTGGATCTCCTCATTGCGGACGCGGCAACGGGCAAGACGCGTACTGTTCTCAATGAAAATGATCCCAATTGGATCAACGTCAGCGACGATCTTTATTTTCTCAATGATGGCAAGCGCTTTCTGTGGTCCAGCGAGCGCAGCGGGTATCGCCATTTGTATTTGCGCGACCTCGAGGGCAAGCAACTTGCGCAGCTCACTAAGGGCGAATGGGAAGTTTCTGCTGTAGATGCCATCGACGAAACAAAGGGCCTGGTCTATTTTACGGCCGCGGAAAAATCACCTCTCGAGCGACATCTCTACCGAGTATCGCTTGACGGAACCGGCTTCGCGCAGCTCACCAAAGACGCAGGGACGCACGCCGTGGTATTTGCACCCAACGCGGCCGCTTTCTACGACACCTATTCCAATGCCGCCACCCCGCAGCGCCAGGATCTTTATCGAGCCGACGGCTCGCACATTGCCACCATCAACGAAAACAGAGTGGCCGAGCTTGCGGGCTACCATCTTTCGCCGACGGAATTTATTACTGTGAAATCGCGCGACGGCGTACCGCTCAACGCCAGCATCATCAAGCCGACGGATTTCAACCCGCAGAAGAAATATCCCGTGCTGGTCTACACGTATGGCGGGCCGCACGCCCAGGTCGTGCGCAACGGCTGGGGCGGGGCCACTTTTCTCTGGCACCAGCTCATGGCGCAAAAGGGCTACATTATTTTTTCACTCGACAATCGCGGCTCGGCAGGGCGCGGGCATGCTTTCGAGACGCCGCTGCATTTCCGCATGGGAGCGCAAGAGCTTTCCGACCAGCGCGACGGCGTGCGCTATCTCAGGTCCCTTCCGTACGTCGATGCGAATCGCGTCGGGATTTGGGGATGGAGTTACGGCGGCCATATGACCCTGCACGCGATGTTTGAAGCGGGCGATGATTTCAAGGCGGGTTTTGCGGGCGGCCCCGTTACTGACTGGCGCTACTACGACTCCATCTATACCGAGCGCTACCTCGGCCTGCCGCAGAAAAACGGGAAAGGCTACCAGGACTCTTCACCGGTGAAGTATGCCGCGCAGCTTAAAGGCAAACTGCTGATTGCTCACGGCACGGGCGACGACAACGTGCACTACGCGAACACGCTCGCGGTGATTAACGATCTCATTGAGGCGGGGAAGTACGTCGAGGTTTTGCCATTTCCCGGCCGCGGCCACGGCGTCAGCGATCCGCCGGCGCGCCGGGTCCTGATGCAGCGGGTCACGCAATTTTTTCTCGATAATCTCTGATCCGCGCCTCGGACGCGCTCGACTCTGAGTTCGTCGCTGCCGACGGCGTAAATTAAACAGGGGCAAAGTCATTTGGCTTTGCCCCTGGTTTGCGGCCTCTTCAATGCGCCACGTTTCGGCGGCTCGAATTATCTACTGCAGGCCGAAGTATTCGACGTGCACGTAGCGCCCGAGCCGGGCATTGAAGAGCAAATACCAGCCGGGGTGATGATCGTCGTCGTAGACATAGACGCGATCGCGCTCCCATTTCCAATCGCGGCAGCGATCGAGGTCGTAATTGGCAACCACCCAATTTGAATTGTCATAGAGCACGACGCGGCGCGTCCGGTAATCGATGCGCCGGGCCACAAATACTTCTCGTACGTGTTCGTAGCGGCCGCGCGGATAAGCGCGACCCGGTTGGAAGCGGTCATGGTCGGCATCCCAATTGGCGTGGGGGTTGTGCGGATTATCCCAACCTTTGTGTTTGCCATTGTCGTGCCGGTCGCCTTCGTCGCGAGCTTCATGCTTCTCCTGGCCCTTGTGCTTTCCATTGTCGTGGTGGTCGTCGCGATCTTGATGCGCGGCGGCGACCGACAACGTTCCTGCCAAAGCCATGAAAATCATTCCTGCTATGATTTTTCGCATGAGTTATTTCTCCAAGATTTGCGCTGCCGCCGATCTTACTTCTGCCAATTGATCCTGATTGATCGGAGCAACCTCTTCGCAGGCGCATAAACACCTGATTCTATTGTGGTCCTTTACGCTTATCCCTTCGATAGCCAAAAAATGCCGCGTTCCGTATCAGGTACGCCCCTGTCGCTCGCTTCCACAGTTCTGACCAACTCGCTTGCCCGTTGCGGAAAATTGCGCGCACGACTTTTCCTTTGTTCCCCGCCATTCAGCCGTATAATCCCGCTGACCCGGAGGTCACCGTGCTGAAACGATTATTTCGCCTTAGTTTTCTCGCCGTCATAGTTTGGGCCCCGATACCCGGTTTTGCGCAACAGAGTTCCCAAGAAAAAACTCCTCAGGAGAAAGAGCAAGTTCTGTGGCAAAAGCTGGAGGCGACGATCAACGGAGTGGACCGCAATCTTGACGGCGTCCTTGGTGTGGCCATCCTGGATCTCACCACCGGGCAAAAATATTTTCTCCATGCTGATGAAGTACTCCCCACGGCCAGCTCCATCAAGATCGCGATCTTAGCGGAGCTTTATCGCCAGGCGCAGCAGGGCAAAATCAAACTCGGCGACCTTTACACTCTACAATCATCCGATCTCGTTGGCGGGAGCGGCATCGCCGGCGCGCTGACTCCCGGCGTGACGCGACTCACCATTCGCGACGTTGCCGCACTGATGATTTCCGTGAGCGACAATTCTGCCACAAACATCATCATCGACCGCGTCGGCATGGAAAACGTGAATACGCTCCTCGATTCACTCGGCCTGACGCATATGCGCCTTCGGCGCAAGATGATGGATGTGAAAGCCGCCGCGGAAGGCCGCGAGAACATCGCCACGCCGCGCGAGATGGCGCAACTGCTGGAAGATTTGTACCGCGGAAAAGTATTGAACAAACAAATGACCGAAGATTTTTTTGCGCTCCTTAGCGTACACAAGGAAAGCTACATTCCGCGGGAATTGCCCGAAGATTTGCGCATCGCCAACAAGCCCGGTGAACTCGAAGGAGTGCGCAATGATTCCGGCATCGTTTTCACCGGGAATCGGCCGTTCGTCATTAGCGTGATGACCACGTATCTGCGGCGGGAAAAAGACGGCGGGGATGCCATCATTCGCATCGCGACGGCGGCATACCAGATGTTTGACCGCCTCAGCCGATCTTCGCAATATGGGCGGATTGTTTCGTTGCACGACACGGGCAACCCCTGAATGGGTTGCTGATTGAAGGTATCTTTTTACGGCGCTACAATGTCTTTCAGCTTTGACTTCACTTGAACCGCTGAGAGGCTTGAAGCATCCCAGCCGCCACCCAGCGCCTTGATAAGGAGCACGCTCGTCACCAGCCGCTGCCCGTGAATCACAGCAAGCTGCTGCTCATTGTTCAACAAATTCTGCTGCGCGTTGACGACATCGAGATAATTCACGAGGCCGCCGACATAGCGGCTGTTCGCGATGTCCAGCGTGCGGCGCGCTGCGTCGACCGCCTGCTGCTGCGATTGATTCGCCTGGTCCAGCACGGTCAATCCGGTTACGTCGTCCTGCACTTCGCGAAAGGCATTCAGCACGCTATCGCGGTAAGCCGCAACGCTGGCGTCATACCCGGCTTTGGCG